>NZ_JBSWYX010000008.1:0-258790 GCF_056161345.1 Salipiger sp. ABF4_146
CCCTCACCCACCCCCCTCCCCCCCCCCCCCTCCCCCCTTCCCCCCCCCCCCCCCCCCCCCCCCCCCCCCCCCCCCCCCCCCCCCCCTTCCCTCCCCCCCCCCCCCCCCCCCGCCTCCCTCCTCAGACACGGAAAGACACTTAGGATGAACGTTCTGATCATCGGCGGCGGCGGCTTCGTCGGCCGCAAGGTTGCCCAAAGCCTCGCCGCCCGCGGCACATTGCGCGGGCAGAACATCGACACGCTGACCCTCGCGGACATTGCAGCGCCCGAGCCGATCGAGGCCGCCTTCCCCGTCGAGACCCGCGCCTGCGACATCACCGACCGCGCCTCGGTCGACGCGCTGATCGACGCCGACACCGATGTGATCTTCCATTTTGCCGCCGTCGTGTCGTCGCATGCCGAGGCCGATTTCGAAGCGGGCATGAAGGTCAACCTCGACGGCACGCTCAATGTGCTGGAGCGCTGCCGGGCACTCGAAACCTGCCCGGTGGTGGTGTTCACCTCTTCGCTGGCGGTCTTTGGCGGCGAGGTGCCCGACCCGATCACCGATCACACCATCCCCAACCCGCAAACCTCCTACGGCATGCAGAAGGCGATCGGCGAGCTGCTGCTGAACGACTATTCGCGCAAGGGCTATGTGGACGGTCGCGGCTTCCGCCTGCCGACCATTTCGGTGCGCCCCGGCAAGCCCAACCGCGCGGCCTCGTCCTTCATGTCCTCGATCATCCGCGAGCCGCTGAACGGCGAGCCGGCGATCTGTCCGGTGGACGAAGAGCAAGAGCATTTCTACCTCTCGCCGCGCCGCTGCGTGGAAAACCTGATCAGGGGCGCCGAGCTTGAGGCCGCTGATCTGGGCATGCAGCGCTGCATGACCATGCCCGGCCAGCGCCTGTCGATCCGCCAGATGATCGACGCGCTCACCGCCGTGGCCGGGCCGGAGCCCGCCAAGCTGATCAAATGGGAAGCGCAGCCCGAGGTCGCCGAGATCGTGCGCGGCTGGCGTTACGACTATCGCTTCGACAAGGCGCTGGCGCTGGGGCTTGAAGCCGACGCGAGCTTCGAAGAGAACGTGCGGTACTACATGGAAGACGACATGCCCAAGACCTGACGGGCCGACCCCAGAGAGATGCGATGCTGACCCCCATCGTCCAGACCCCGCGATACCGGCTGGTGGCCGAGGAGATCGCCGCGCGCATCCGCGCCGGCGACTTCGCGCCCGGCACCAAGATGCCCGCCGACAAGGATCTGGTGGCCAAGCTTGGGGTCAGCCGCACGACGGTGCGCGAGGCGATGATCGCGCTGGAACTGATGGGCTATGTGGTGACCCGCTACGGCGCGGGCGCCTTTGTCGCCGACACGCTGCCCGCGACGCAGCAGGACGCGCCGGGGTTGCCCGGCTTCTACGAACTGGTCGAGGCGCGTTTCGTCATCGAACCGGAAATTGCCGCGATCGCCGCCAGCACGGTCACGCCGGGACAGATTTCACAGTTGAACCGCTGCATCGCGGGCATGTGTGACAGCAACCTGCCCTTCGAACGCATCGAAGCGCACGACCGCGAATTTCATCTGGTCATCGCGCGCTCCACCGGCAATTCACTGTTTGTCACCATGGTCGAGGACTTCTGGCACGCGCGCCAGCGCTACCCCGAATGGACGCGCCTCAACAACCGCCAGAGCTCGGAAGACATCGCGCGCTTCTACGGCGACGAACATACCGCCATCGTCGAGGCCCTGTCGGCGGGCGATGCCGAGGCGGCGCGTGCGGCCATGGCGCAGCACTGCCGGAACTCGGGCCAGCCGCTGCTGGAACGCTGGCAACTGCTCGAGGGAGAAGCCGGTGTCGAGGAAGTTCTGCACCGTCTGAAAGCGCGCGTCGGGCGGGACGGGTGAGGCAAAGGGGCTCCGCCCCTCTGCGGCGTTGCCGCATTCACCCCCGGCGTATTTGGAAAGAGAAGAAGCGGCAGTGCCTCGTTTTGAATAAGGCCCGCTTGCCAATGGGCTGCGGGCCTTTCTTTATCTTACCTGGGGGTTACTTCAGGTCGAAGCGATCGGCATTCATCACCTGCGTCCAGGCCGCAGCGAAATCCGCCACGAACTTGTCGGCATTGTCGTCCTGCGCGTAGACCTCGGCGTAGGCGCGTAGGATCGAGTTCGAGCCGAACACCAGATCCATGCGGGTGGCGGTCCATTTCACCGCGCCGCTCTGCCGGTCGCGGATCTCGTAGAGCCCGTCCTCCACCGGCTCCCAGACATTGGCCATGTCGACCAGATTGACCAGCACGTCGTTGCTCAGCGCGCCGGGACGGTCGGTGAACACGCCATGCGCGGTGCCGCCGTGATTGGTCCCCATCGCCCGCATG
Source organism: Salipiger sp. ABF4_146 (assembly GCF_056161345.1). Taxonomy (NCBI): domain Bacteria; kingdom Pseudomonadati; phylum Pseudomonadota; class Alphaproteobacteria; order Rhodobacterales; family Roseobacteraceae; genus Salipiger; species Salipiger sp. ABF4_146. The sequence goes on from NZ_JBSWYX010000008.1 coordinate 2,363, forward strand.
CCGCCGAAAAGCGCCACCATCTGCGGCGCGGTCAGCCCCATCAGTTGCGCGCGGTCGAGCATCAGCTCTTCGGCCGAAACCGCGTAGTCCTGCTTGAGCCAGTTGCGGAAGCCGTCGGCCAGCGGCTCGAGCGGATCGAAGCTTTCGGCGTCGGTCATCTCGTCGCTGGCATCGCCGCGGCCCGGCGCGAACGGCAGATCGCAATCGACGCCCGCGGCCTTGGCGGCCTGCTCGACCCCAAGATTGCCCGCCAGCACGATCACATCGGCGAGCGAGGCGCCGGTCTCGGCGGCGATGGGCTCGAGCGCCGCCAGCACTTTGGCGAGCCGGTCCGGCTCGTTGCCGGCCCAGTCCTTCTGCGGCGCGAGGCGAATGCGCGCGCCATTGGCGCCGCCGCGCATGTCAGAGCCGCGATAGGTTCGGGCGCTGTCCCATGCGGTGGCGATCATCTCGGCGTTGCCGAGGCCGGTTTGTGCGATCTTGGCCTTCACCGCGGCGACGTCGTAATCGGTTGTCCCCGCGGGGACAGGGTCTTGCCAGATCAGATCTTCCGACGGCACATCGGGGCCAAAATAGCGCGCCTTGGGGCCCATGTCGCGGTGCGTAAGCTTGAACCACGCGCGGGCGAAAGTGTCGGCGAAATACGCCGGGTCGGCCATGAACTTCTGGCAGATCGCGTTGTAGGCCGGGTCGACCTTCATCGCCATGTCGGCATCGGTCATGATCGGCATGGTCTTGATCGACGGGTCCTCGACGTCGGCGGGCATGTCGGCTTCTGCGATGTCCACCGGCATCCACTGCCACGCACCGGCGGGAGACTTTTTCAGTTCCCACTCGTGGCCAAAGAGCATGTCGAACCAGCCCATGTCCCATTGCGTGGGGTTCTTCGTCCAGGCGCCCTCGATGCCCGAGACGACCTGATCGCGCCCGACGCTGCGGCCCTTGGTGTTCATCCAGCCAATGCCCTGATACTCGGGCTCGGCCGCCTCGGGATCGGCGCTGAGGTTCTCGGCCAGCCCGTTGCCGTGGCACTTGCCGATGGTGTGGCCGCCGGCGGTGAGCGCGGCGGTCTCTTCATCGTTCATCGCCATGCGCTTGAAGGTCTCGCGCACCTGCTCGGCGGTCTTTTGCGGGTCGGGCTGACCGTTGACGCCCTCGGGGTTCACGTAGATGAGGCCCATCTGCACGGCGGCCAGCGGGTTTTCCATCGTGGCGGGGTTGGAGACATCGTCATAGCGGTTGTCGGAGGCGGCCAGCCATTCCTTCTCGGCGCCCCAGTAGACATCCTTCTCGGGGTGCCAGATGTCTTCGCGCCCGAAGGCAAACCCAAAGGTCTTCAGGCCTGCGACCTCATAGGCGATGGTGCCCGAGAGGATCATCAGGTCAGCCCAGCTGACCTTGTTGCCGTATTTCTTCTTGAGCGGCCAGAGAAGGCGGCGGCCCTTGTCGGTGTTGACGTTATCGGGCCAAGAGTTCAGCGGGGCAAAGCGCTGGTTGCCGGTGCCGCCGCCCCCGCGCCCATCGGCGAGGCGATAGGATCCCGCCGCGTGCCATGCGACGCGGGCGAACATGCCGACGTAGCTGCCCCAGTCGGCGGGCCACCACGCCTGACTGTCCTTCATCAGCGCGCGCATATCGTCCTTGAGCGCCTCGACGTCGAGCGACTTCAGCTCCTCGCGATAGTCGAAATCGGGCCCCATCGGGTTGGTCTTGAGGTCGTGCTGACTGAGGATGTCGAGGTTGAGGCTTTTGGGCCACCAACTGGTGACCGACTGGCCGCGTTCGGTCAGGCCGCCATGCATCACCGGGCACTTGCCTGCGGTGTTGATGTCGTTTCCGTCCATGTCTCTTCTCCCATCGGATGCTCATCCTTGCGTGGGACGAAGGCCGGGCGCGCTGGCGCGCTCTGCTTGGTCCCATCGGCTTGCAGGTCCATCGCCCTGTGCGGCGCCGTCTTCCCTCCTGCATCGGCAGTCTAACGGGACGGGGGGCGTGGGTCAGGTGATTCTTGCGGCCCGAAGCGGCGCCTGCGCAGTTCTGTCACGCGGCCAAGCATAAGCGCTGCGCGCGGCATTCTGCCCGCGCCGGGGCGGTCCGGCGGGCCGGATCAAAGTGCCATGGGCGGTGTCGGCCCGCTTTGCTCGAGCTCCCAGATCGCGCGCCATTGCCCGGCGCGGCGCTCCAGCCGGAGGTAGTTGCGTTCCGCCGCGTAGCGCGCGCTCTGGCCCGGCAACGGGCGGATGCGAATGGGGTGCTCGGGCAAGGGGGCCTCGCCCAGCCCGGCCAGCGCTCCGAGCCCGCGGGCATAGGCGCGCGGCGGCGCCCGGTGCGAAATGCCCGAGGCGACAAGCTGGTGGATCATCTCCTCCCCTGCCCCCATCTCGGCGCGCGTTGCGAGATGGATTTCGCCCGACAGCACCGTGACCGGCCCTGCGCGGCGCATGCGCAGAACCTCGGAAAGCATCCGGCGCCACTCTTCGCGATGCGCGCGGCTTTGCCACTGGTCGCGCAGGTCGTCCTCGTATTTCTGCATTTTGGGGATCGCCATCATCAGCCCTTCGATGAGCGACAGCCGCGGACCCAGCAGCGGGACCGAAGAGACAAGGAATGTATGCGCGCCGCCTTCGGTCTGTGTGACCGCCTGCCAGCCCGGTGCGCCCATGACCTGCCGCCGTCCGCGCTCGGAGCGCAGGTCGGGGCCGAAGAGCGTCAGCCCCGGCACCTCGTGGCGCCACGACAGGCTGTTGCCTGTTGGGTCCAGGAAAAGATGCGGCACATCCTCTTCGCGGGCGGCGTGCTGGAACAGCATATAGCTCTCGCGCGCGATGCGAAACAGCAGCTGCCCGACCGCCGAATGGGTCGCCTCGCGACGCAGCGAGCCCCAGCCGTCGCAGATGTCATGGTCGTCCCAGACGCAGAGCGCGGGCACTTCGGCAGAGACCTCGGCAAAGCCCGGCGCCGAGAATACGCTCAGATAACGTTCGAAAAAGCGGGCGCGCAGGTGGCGCTCGAGGTCCGCCAAGTCAGAGGGCGTGGGGGTTTCGGGGATCTCGTCGGGCCATGCGTCGCTGAGCGGGTTACCATCGGTCGCTTCGTCAGCATAGATTTGATCGCCGCCCATCAGCATCAGCGCATAGGGCGCGTCGCGGTGCTGGCCGAGCAGGCGCTGCCACATCACGTTGCGCTCGCCTGCGTCGCGCCCCAGATCGCCGTGCTCTTCGCCGTTGCAGGAGACGAAAGCGATGCGCATGTCGCCCGACAGATCGGTCTGCACGCGGCGCCGCATGCCTTCAAAGGTATAGTGCGGCGCGTCATGCGGCAGGGTGAGATCGTAGCGCCAGACCGCCCGACCCTCGGTCTGCGCCAGACGTTGCGGCGCGACTTCGTGGCCCGCGACGTCGATCCCGCCCGGCGTCTCGCCCTCGGGGCGCACGACCAGCGCCGCGACGCGTAGGCTGTCGGGCAGCGCCGCGCGGAAATAGAGGATCGGTCCGATCCGGTCGGGAAACTGGGTCATCTGCGGGTCCTGCTCGTTCTTGCCATGGCAAGAGATAGGCATTCGCCGCGGAAATGCCCGTGCCCGCGCGGAAAATCGCGCGGGCGAGCAGGTCAGACCTTTGCGATCGCCTCGGCGACGGCGGCCGTGCGCGCCGCGCCTTCGGGCAGGGTTGGCAGCAGCGCGGCAAGCAGCAACCGGGCCTTTGCAGCGCTCAGATCGCCGGCAAGGATCGCGCCAGCGTCGCACATGGTCACGCCACCGCTGTCGGAGCCGTAGATGGCGCGGGTGCGTCCCTCGGGGCAGCGCGTGGCGAGGATCACCGTAAGGCCCGCCGCGACCAGCTTGCGCGTCGCCTCGGCGAAGCCTGCGGGGGCATTGCCGCGGCCGAAGGCTTCGATCACCGCGCCGCTGGCCCCATTGGCGCCCGCCCATTCAAGGTAACGCGGCGTACTGCCCAGTCCCAGCGCCACCAGTTCGACGTCGGGATCGAGTGAGGGCGTGTCGATGATGAGGCGCGGATGCGCCGGGCGCGAGTAGAGATGCACCTCCCCCTCGTCGATCTCGCCAAGCTTGCCGTGGCCGTTCGAGCGGAAGGTATCGACGCGCGAGCTGTGCACCTTGCTGACGTAGCGCGCGCCATGGATGTCGCCTTCGAAGACGATCACCGCGCCGATGCCGGTCATCTCGGGCGCGGCGGCAGTGAGTATTGCGTCACGCATGTTGCGCGGCCCGTCGGTGTCGGGCTGGCCTGCGTGGCGCTGCGCGCCGGTGAAGACCACGGGCTTGTCGGAGGTCACCAGCAGCCGAGCGAGAAAGGCGCTCTCCTCCATCGTGTCGGTGCCATGGGTGACCACCACGCCGTCCACGCCGGGCTCGGCAAGGCGGGCGTCGATGTGCCGACAAAAAGCGTGGACCGTCGCAAGCGTCAGCGCGTTGCTTCCCGCAGCCGGAAGGTTGTCGACGGTGACCTCGATCCCCGGAAGCGGCGCATGAAGCTTCTGCAGCAGCGCGTCGCCGGTGAGCCCTGCGGTTACCGGCCCGCCTTCGGTCTGGGCAAACGAGGCAATGGTGCCTCCGGTCGCGACAAGAACGATATGGGGCATGGGGGACTCCTTGAACGCGGAAAACTTGTTGTGCGCCAGCATGGGCGGTCTGGCGGGGAGATGCCAGTGAGCGCGTCAGAGAGTCTTGGGATGGGAAGTTACGGGGAGTGGCGGCGACCCAAGGGAGGAGGAGAAGGGTCGCCGCCGATTTCCGGGGCTTTAGGGAGGAGGAGTAAACCCCGGGAAATCCCGTAGCGCGTTTCCGCGTCTGTGAGCACTATGTACTAACCGTTCCATTTGCTCACAATCGCTAAGGCTGCAAGCCTGCCCTGACGTCTGTGCATGGCGGTGCCGGAGGCCTGTTCTGTCGTCATTCCAAGCCCTCCTGCCGGGCGCGATTTCTGTGCCAATGCGTCTTAGAACCGGGCACGCCGCAACATGCTGATCCAAGGCTGCATTGCTGCAAGGGCGGGCTCGGATCCGGGTGTCTGGCGGTTGTCGGACGAATGTGCTCTTAAGGAGAGATCGACCCACTGCGCAGAATTTTTGCACCCGCGCCGACGCGTGGTGCAACTGCCGCATTGCACATCATCTTGGGTTTTCCCGTCGGCTGAACCCTAACTGTATGTTGACGGGCTCATGGCAAACTGATCTAGATATAGTTGCTTTCGGTTCATCGAGTCGGGTGATGGCCCGGCGCGGCGCTAAGAGGGAAACCGGTCTGATTCCGGTGCTGCCCCCGCAACTGTAAGCGGCGAGTGAAGGCCCTGAGAGCCACTGGGATGTCCCGGGAAGGCGCGGCCGGAACCACGACCCGCAAAGCCAGGAGACCTGCCGGAAGCTGGAATGAATTGACCACGAACGGAGGGTTCGGGGCGTGATCGGACGGCGGCAGGCACGGGGCCTGAGCGGCGGCGCGACCCCACCTTCACAGCTGAGGACGCAAGAGCATGATCACCGTCTACTCGAAACCCGCCTGCGTGCAGTGCACCGCAACCACCCGCGCGCTGGACGCCAAGGGCATCGATTACAACGTGATCGACCTCACCGAGGATGCCGAGGCGATGGCCCGCGTCACCGAACTGGGCTACCGTCAGGCACCCGTGGTCACCTCGGGCGAGGACCACTGGTCGGGCTTCCGCCCCGACCTGATCGCACGCATCGCCTCCTGATCGCCCGGAGGGATCGGCCATGTCCGGGCTCGTCTATTTCTCGTCTGCCAGCGGCAACACCGCGCGCTTCATCTCTGGCCTTGGCCGGGTGGCTGCGCGCATTCCGGTGTCGCCGAAAGAGACAACGCCCGACACGCTGGACCCCTTCGTGCTGGTCTGCCCGACCTACGCCGACGGCGAAGGCCGAGGCGCGGTGCCGAAACAGGTGATCCGCTTTCTCAACGATCCGGCCCGCCGCGCGCTGCTGCGCGGCGTGATCGCCGGCGGCAACCGCAACTTCGGTGAGACCTTCGCCCTTGCGGGCCGCGTCATCGCGCAAAAATGCAATGTCCCCCTGCTCTATTCCTTCGAGCTGGCGGGCACGACCAAGGATTTCGCCCGCGTCAACGACGGGCTCGACGCTTTCTGGGGGACCCCATGCTTGACCGCCTGAACGAGACGCTGGACTACCACGCGCTCAACGCGATGCTGAACCTCTATGACGAGGCCGGCAACATCCGCTTTGAGGCGGACCGCATGGCCGCACGGCAGTACTTCCTGCAGCACGTGAACCAGAACACGGTGTTCTTTCACTCGCTGACCGAGAAGCTTGGCTACCTCGTCGACGAGGGCTACTACGAGGCCGAGGTGCTGGCGCAATACGACCAGAGCTTCCTGCAGAAGATCTGGGATGCCGCCTTTGCCAAGAAATTCCGCTTCCCGACCTTCCTTGGTGCGTTCAAGTATTACACCTCCTACACGCTGAAGACCCGCGACGGGAAACGCTTCCTCGAACGCTACGAGGACCGCGTGGTGATGGTGGCACTGGCGCTGGCGCGCGGCGACGAGGGGCTGGCGATGTCCTTCATGGAAGAGATCCTGTCGGGCCGCTTCCAGCCCGCCACGCCGACCTTCCTCAACGCGGGCAAGAAGAGCCGGGGCGAGCTGATCTCCTGCTTCCTGCTGCGCATCGAAGACAACATGGAGAGCATCGGCCGCGCGATCAACTCGTCGCTGCAACTGTCGAAGCGCGGCGGCGGCGTCGCGCTGATGCTGACCAACATCCGCGAGGCCGGCGCACCGATCAAGGGCATCGAAAACCAGTCCTCGGGCGTTATCCCGGTGATGAAGCTGCTCGAAGACAGCTTCAGCTACGCCAACCAGCTGGGCGCGCGTCAGGGCGCTGGCGCGGTGTACCTGAATGCGCACCACCCCGACATTCTGCGCTTCCTCGACACCAAGCGCGAGAACGCCGACGAGAAGATCCGCATCAAGACCCTCAGCCTTGGCGTGGTGATCCCCGACGTGACCTTCGAACTGGCCAAGCGCAACGAGCCGATGTACCTGTTCTCGCCGCATGACGTGCAGAAGGTCTATGGCGTGCCCTTCTCGGAAATCTCGGTCACCGAGAAATACGAGGAGATGGTCGAGGACAAGCGCATCCGCAAGACCAAGATCAACGCCCGCGCCTTCTTCCAGACGCTGGCCGAGATCCAGTTCGAGAGCGGCTACCCCTACATCATGTTCGAGGACACGGTGAACGAGATGAACCCGGTGGACGGGCGCATCACCATGTCGAACCTGTGCTCGGAGATCCTGCAGGTGGCCGAGGCGTCGGAGTTCAACGACGACCTGAGCTACTCCAAGCTGGGCACCGACATCTCGTGCAACCTTGGCTCGATGAACATTGCCAAGACCATGGATGGCCCGGACTTCGGCACCTCGATCGAGACCGCGATCCGTGCGCTGACCGCCGTGTCGGAAATGTCGGCCATCGACAGCGTACCCTCGATCCGCCGCGGCAACGACGAAAGCCGCGCCATCGGGCTGGGTCAGATGAACCTGCATGGCTATCTCGCGCGTGAGCATGTGCATTACGGCTCGGACGAGGGGGTCGAGTTCACCTCGGTCTATTTCGCTGCAGTGGCCTATCACGCGCTGCGCGCCTCCTGCGCAATGGCGCGGGAAAAGGGCATGACTTTCAAAGGGTTCGAGAAGTCGAAATACGCCGACGGCAGTTTCTTCGAGAAATATGTCACCCGCGACTGGCTGCCGACGAGCCCGCGCGTCACCGAGCTCTTTGCAGATACGCAGTTGCCGACCCGCGCCGACTGGGAGCAACTCAAGGCCGACGTGATGGAGTACGGGCTTTATAACCGCAACCTGCAGGCGGTGCCGCCGACCGGCTCGATCAGCTACATCAACAACTCGACCTCCTCGATCCACCCGATCGTGTCGAAGATCGAGATTCGCAAGGAAGGCAAGATCGGGCGCGTCTACTACCCGGCCGCCTTCATGAACAACGAGAACCTCGAGTATTACCGCGACGCCTATGAGATCGGTCCGGAAAAGCTCATCGACACCTATGCGGCGGCCACCGAGCACGTGGACCAGGGCCTGTCGCTGACGCTGTTCTTCCCCGCCGAGGCGACAACGCGGGACATCAACCGCGCGCAGATCTACGCGTGGAAGAAGGGGATCAAGACGATCTACTACGTGCGCCTGCGCCAGACCGCACTGGAAGGCACCGAGGTGCAGGGCTGCGTGTCCTGCACGCTCTGAGGCGACAGCGGGGGCTCTGCCCTCGCACCCCCGGAGTATTTTTGGAAAGATGAAAGGGGCGCGGGGCGCTCCGGCGACAAAGGGCCGCGGGCCCGTGAATGGGATGATCCGATGAAGGACAGTGTCACCTCCCCCGCCGTGCCGCGGGCGATCAACTGGAACCGGCTGCAGGATGAGAAGGACCTCGAGGTCTGGAACCGTCTGACCGTCAATTTCTGGCTGCCCGAAAAGGTGCCGCTGTCGAACGACGTGCAAAGCTGGGCGACGCTGACCGAGGCCGAGCAGCGGCTGACCATCCGCGTGTTCACCGGGCTGACGCTGCTCGACACCATCCAGAACTCTGTGGGGGCGCCGGCGATGATGCCTGATGCGCAGACCCCGCACGAAGAGTCGGTGCTGACCAACATCGCCTTCATGGAAGCGGTGCACGCGCGCAGCTACAGCTCGATCTTTTCGACGCTGTGCTCGACCCGTGAGGTCGACGAGGCGTTCCGCTGGTCGGAAGAGAACCCGCATCTGCAAGCCAAGGCGCGCGCGGTGCTGGAAACCTATGCCGCTGGCAGCGATCCGCTGAAGCGCAAAATCGCCTCGGTGTTCCTTGAGAGCTTCATGTTCTACTCGGGCTTTTATCTGCCGATGTACTGGTCGAGCCGCGCCAAGCTGACCAACACCGCCGACCTGATCCGCCTGATCATCCGCGACGAGGCGGTGCACGGGTATTACATCGGCTACAAGTTCCAGCGCGCGCTCGAGCGCGAGAGCGAAGAGCGCAAGGCGGAACTGAAGGAATATGCCTTCTCGCTGCTGTTCGAGCTTTACGACATCGAGGCGCGCTACACCGAGGAACTGTATGACGGCATCGGGCTGACGGAAGAGGTCAAGGCCTTCCTCCACTATAACGCGAACAAAGCCTTGCAGAACCTTGGTTTCGAGGCGCTTTTCCCGCCCGAAGCGGCCGAGGTGAATCCGGCGATCTTGGCGGCTCTGAGCCCCGACAGCGAGAACCACGACTTCTTCTCGGGTTCGGGATCGAGCTACGTGATCGGCAAGGCCGTGGCCACCGAAGACGAAGACTGGGACTTCTGACGCGCTGAGGGCGCCCCGTACACCGCAACGCCGCGGGCAGCTTTGCTGCCCGCGGCGTTTTCTTTGCGTTGCCATGGCGACGCGCGGCGATTTTCCTACTCTGCATGCGCGCACAAAGCTCTGTGCATCCGCGCGGGGAAAACCGGTTCAATATTAAACAATCTTCCTCAGGATGCGCCGTATTGGCCCTTAGTTTCTTCCGGTTTCGCCTGCTTTGAAGGCAAGTCACCTTTCCGTGTTGAAAAATCAATGCCTTATGCTCTGTGATCATAGCTGCCTTGCGAGGCGCTCTGCCCGCCTTGCGCGACAAGGTGACGCGGCGTAGGGCGACGAAGTGTCGCTCCGCGCGAGCGCACATTTGTTCCACCCATACCGGCAGGACACCCCTAAATGACCGACCTACCCGGATACCCGAGCCGCCGGGGCTTTCTCAAAGCCTCTGCCGCCGGTGTCGCCCTTTCGGGTCTCGCCGCCTCTGCCTCCGCGCAGCAAGCTCCGGCACCCGTCTCCCTCGACCAATACGAACGTGAATATCTGAACGCCGACGAATGGGCCTTCGTGATGGCTGCCACGGCGCGGCTGATCCCCTCGGACGGCGACGGCCCCGGGGCCATCGAAACCCGCGTGCCGGTGTTCATCGACCGCCAGCTGGCCAGCGACTACGGCAGCGCCGACGACTGGTACATGGAAGGCCCGCATGACGCCTCCGCCGAGCCCGCGCGTGGCTGGCAGACGCCGCTGAGCCCTGCCGAGGTCTACCGTCAGGCGATCCCCGCCTTCGACGCTTGGTGCCAAGACACCCATGGCGCGATCTTCGCTGAGCTGAGCGCCGAGCAGCAGGACGCCGCGCTGACCTCGCTGCAGAATGGTGACGTCGCGCTGGCACCCGAGCTCTCGGAGTTCTGGGGCATCCTGCTCGGCAACACCAAGGAAGGCTATTTCGCGGACCCGCAATACGGCGGCAACCACGAGATGCAGTCCTGGGTCTATATCGGCTTCCCCGGCGCCCGCGCCGCCTACCGGGAATGGCCCGAGCGCCACAACGTGAAATACCCGCTTGGTCCGGTCTCGATCAGCGGCGAAAGGGCATAACAATGGCACGTCAGGAAAAGAAAAAGGACGTGGTCATCGTCGGCCTCGGCTGGACCGGCTCGATCGCAGGCATCGAACTGGCGCAGGAAGGCCTCGACATCGTTGCGCTGGAGCGCGGCCATGACCAGAGCACCGTTCCCAACTTCGAATACCCGCAGCAGATCGACGAGCTGAAATACGGCGTGCGTCTGAAGATGATGCAGAAGCCGAGCCAGCAGACCGTCACCGTGCGCCGCAACGACGGCGAACGCGCGTTGCCCTACCGCCAGCTTGGATCGTTCCTGCCGGGCAATGGCGTCGGCGGCGCCGGCACCCACTGGAACGGCCTCAACTGGCGTCCGCAGGAGGTCGAGTTCCGTCTGCGCTCTTACGTCGAAGAGACCTTTGGCGCCGACATCATCCCCGAGAACATGACCCTTGGGGATTACCCGGTCAGCTATGACGAACTGGAGCCGTTCTTCACCCAGTTCGAAAAGGTCGCGGGCATCTCCGGCTACGCCGGCAATCTCAACGGCGAGATCCGCGACGGCGGCAACCCGTTCGAGGGCTGGCGCTCGGAAGACTTCCCGATGCCGCCGCTGCCGACCACCTACGACAGCTCGAAGTTCCGCGACGCGGCGGCCGCCATGGGCTACCATCCGTTCCCGGCCTCGGCAGGTATCGCGTCCACGTCCTATGTGAACCCCTACGGAATGCAGATGGGGCCGTGCAACTTCTGCGGCTTCTGCGAGCGCTACGGCTGCTACCAGTACTCCAAGTCCTCGCCGCAGACGGCGATCCTCGGCGCGCTGAAGAGCATGCCGAACTTCGAGTACCGGACCAATTCGGAAGTGCTGCGCGTGGAGATGGCCGAAGACGGCCAGACCGCGACCGGCGTGACCTATTGGGACGAAGCGGCTCAGGAAGAGGTGTTCCAGCCCGCCGACATCGTGATCCTGTCGAGCTACCAGCTCAACAACGTGCACCTGATGATGCTGTCGGGGCTGGGCGAGGTCTACAACCCGCTGACCGGCACCGGCACGCTGGGCAAGAACTACGCCTACCAGATGAACGGCGGCGTGACGATGTTCTTCCGCGACGAGGAGTTCAATCCCTTCGTCGGCCACGGTGCCAACGGCATCTGCCTCGACGATTTCTCGATCAGCCAGAACGACTTTGGCGCCGAGGGCTTCATCGGTGGCTCCTACTGGCGCTCGGGCACGTTCAACGGCCAGCCGATCCGCAACATGCCGCTGCCCGCGGGCACGCCGTCGTGGGGCGCAGGCTGGAAGCAGGCGATCGGCGAAAACTACGGCCACGCCATGTCGATCGGCTCGCACGGCTCGCACATGGCCTATGCCAACAACCACCTCGACCTCGATCCGACCTACACCGACCGGCATGGCCGGCCGCTGATGCGGATGACGTTCAACTGGCAGGACAACGACCTGCGGATGAACCAGTTCATGAAGTCGAAGATGGAGCCGCTGGCGGCCTCCATGAACCCCGATTTGATGCAAGCTGGCTTCAAGGGTCCGGGTGCGCAGTACAATGTGCGTCCCTACCAGACCACGCACAACACCGGCGGTCACATCATGTCCGAGAACGCGCAGGAAGGCGCGGTCAACCGCTACTCGCAGACGTGGAAGGCGCACAACGTCTTTGCCATGGGCGCGGGCAACTTCGTGCAGAACACGCAGTACAACCCGACCGGGCTTGTCGGCGGTCTGGCCTATCACACGGTGCACGCGATCCGCACGCAGTACCTGTCGAACCCCCGTCCGCTGGTTTGAGGAGAACGTAAATGAAGACTTTCCTCCGCATTATCGCCGGTCTGGTCGTTTTGGGCGTGATCGCCCTGCTGGCCTTCATCTTCGTGCCGGTGCAGCGCAGCGAGCCGGCGCAGGATCTGGCGGCGAACTGGGAGCCCGAGCCCGGTCAGGGTGAATACGTGATGCATGCCTCGGACTGCGTTGCATGCCACACTGCCGACGATGGCGAGCCGCTGGCCGGTGGCCGCGCCATCGCCTCGCCCATGGGCACCATCTGGTCGACCAACATCACCCCCGATCCCGAGACCGGGATTGGCGACTGGAGCTATGCGGACTTCCGCGGCGCGATGGTCGATGGTCTGGCCAAGGGGGGCACCCACCTCTACCCGGCGATGCCCTACGAGAACTACCGCCTGATGAAGGAAGAGGACCTGCGCGCGCTCTATGACTACATGATGGCTGAGGTCACGCCGGTGTCGAACGAGGTGCCCGACACAGATCTGGCGTTCCCGTTCAACCTGCGCTTCGGAATCCGCGCATGGAACTGGCTGGCGCTGACCCATGACGCCGGGTTCAACCCGGTGGGTGCCTCCGAGATGCAGGACCGCGGCCAATACCTTGTGGAAGGCCCCGGCCACTGTGCCGCCTGCCACAGCCCGCGTACGCCCTTCATGGCGCAGGACGGTGTGACGGCAACCGATGACGCCTTTCTCACCGGCGGCGTGATCGACGGCTGGAACGCCCCGACGCTGCGCGGTGAAGAGTCCGTGGCGCAAGCATGGACCGTCGGTGAACTGGCCGATTACCTTGCCACCGGCCGCAACGCGCATTCCGCCGCCAACGGCGAGATGGGCCTCGTGGTCGAGCATTCGCTGCAATATCTGACGGATGAGGACACGCTCGCCATGGCCGCCTTCCTCAAGGGGATCGACGGCGCCGAGGTCGAACTGCCCGACACCGTCGCCGCTGCGGGCCCGATCGCCACGCCGGACGCTGCCGCAGATGAGGCGGGCCGCGCCACCGCCGAGATGCTGATCGAGGCCGATCCGGGCATGCCGCTTGGCGCGCGTCTCTACACCGACAACTGCATTGGTTGCCACTTTGCCTCGGGCAAGGGCGCGGCGGGGATCTTCCCCGAACTGCAGGACAACCACCTTGTGACCGGTTCGGAAACTGGGCCGCTGATCTCGGTGATCCTGAACGGTGCAGAGGTGCCCGGCACCGCCAAGCGTCCGATGACGCTGCGCATGCAGGGCTATGCCGACCGCCTGTCGGATGACGAGGTGGCCGAGCTTGTCACGTGGCTGCGCGGGGCATGGGGCAACGACGCCGGTGCGGTGAGCGCCAGTGACGTGGCCGCGGTGCGCGGCGCCGAAGCGACGCACTGAGCCATATCATCGCACATCGTTAAAAGGCGGGCCGGTTTTCCGGCCCGCCTTTCTTGTTGCGCAGGTCAACCTTTGCACTGGGCGTCAGCTTTGCTTTGGCCGCCCGGCACGAAGCCTCCGCCCTTCAACGCCATGCGCCAAGTTCTGGCCCGACGCTCCGGCCCCAAGTGGCTGACCTGAAGGTATGGCCCGGGTCTCCGGTCGGCGTCTTGCCCCCTTGCTTGGCGCGCCCCATGGCCACGGGCCCAACCAACATGTCCGCCGAACCTGCGCAGTGGTCCGGGCACGAAAAACGCCGCCCGGCAGAACCGGGCGGCGCTGGGACACGCTTTGGCGTTTGGCTCAGAACGTCTTGGTCAGACCGAAGTAATAGGCCCGGCCCGGCTCGTTGAAGGTCTCTGCGCCATTGCCCGAGCGTTTGATGGACGTGTCGAAGAGGTTGGTCACGCCGCCCTTCAGGTGGAAACCGTTGTCGAACTGATAGGTCATGCCGAGGTTGACCAGCGTGTAGGGATCGCGGTCCTGATCCTCACTGGTTTCGCGCCCCGAGGTCGCGCTGTACTCCGGCGCTTCGATCTTGCCGTAGTGGGTCAGCGAGGGGATCACCGACAGTTGTTCATTGACGTTCCACGTCAGCGCCGCGTTGACCGTGTATTCCGGCACCAGCGACAGCGGGACTTCGAGGCTCTGCGGCGCATAGTAGGCACCATCGTCGCTGCGCGTGCCGCCCGGGATGTCGAGCTGCTGGCTCGACTCGATCATGTAGGTGGCGTTGACGGCGAGGTTCAGGCTGTCGTTGAACTGCTTGCTGAAGCTGCCTTCCAGACCCTGCACGCGTGCTTCGGGGATGTTCTCCCACTGGTACAGGCGCGCGTCGGCTTCAGAGCCGCGCGACACCACAGGCACCGTGCCGACCTGATCGAGACCGGACTGGATCTTGTCGCGGTAGTCGTTGTGGAAGTAGGTCAGCGTCGCGTTGATGCCGTTGTCGATGCCGGTGTACTGGACGCCGATTTCCTTGTTGATCGAGGTCTCGGGGTCGAGGTCCTCGTTGCCAAGCACATAGCACGGGCCGTTACGGTAGTACGGATACGGGCAGCCGTTGCCGCCTGTCACATATACGTAGGTCTCGGAGATCTGGTAAGCGGTCGGCGCCTTGTAGGCCTTGGCCACGCCACCCTTCAGCGTCCATTCCGAGGTCAGCGCGTAGGAGGCATTCAGCCCGCCCGAGAACTCGCCGCCGAAGACATCCGAGTGGTCATAGCGCAGCGACGGGGTCAGCGTCAGGCGATCGTTCCACTCGATATTGTCTTCGAGGTAGAACCCAAAGGTCTTCTGCTCGGTGAACGGATCGCCGCCGGTGGTGTCGATGCTGCCGTCCAGCGATTCCAGCGTCGAGAAAGAGCTGTAGTCGGTCAGATCGAGCTTTTCCCAACGCACTTCGGCACCGAGGGTCAGCGCCGAGGGGCGGCCAAGGGTGTCGTGGTTGATGTAAGCCTCGGATTTCGCCGCGATCGCCTCGAGGATTGCCTCGTCGTATTCGTCGGTGCTGTTGATCGCACCTTCGACGCCGCCGGCGGCCCCTTCGGTCAGGCGCCGGTTTTCGGTGCGTTCGTACTGGATGAAGCTGTTGGTCTCGCCCCAGCCGTAAGAGCCGAGGTGGGTCAGCGCGAAGGTGCCGCGCTTCATCACATTGGTTTCTTCGCCGTCGTCGGCAAGATCCAAGACGTCGTCGTTTGCGCTGCGGCCGTTGCCAAGCTGCGTGTCACCGGCATAGATGTTGCCCTGGCGCGAATAGCCCAGTTCGACGTTGAACTGGTTGGCGGTGCTCGGCGTCCAGTCGAGGCGCAGGGTATAGTCCTGGTTTTCAACGCCCTCGGCACCGGCCTGCGGCACGTCGCAGCTTTCGACACCCTCGTCGTCGATTTCGCAATCGACCTCGGATTCGTTGATGTCGTAGTCGTCACCGTCGGTCTTGTTGTAGTTCGCCGAGAACCGCAGCGCGAGCTGGTCGTTCAACCGCTTGGCCCAGAGCAGGTTGTAGCGCTGGGTCATGCCCTCGGAGGAGCTTTCGGGCACATCGAAGCTGGTGCCGATCTGCAGCAGGTCTTCTTCGGGGGCCTTGGTGATGATGTTCACCACACCACCTGCCGCGCCGGAGCCGTAACGCGCCGCCGCCGGGCCGCGGATCACTTCAATGCTCTCGACCATCTCGGCGGGCACCCAGTTGGTGTCGCCGCGAGTGTCGCGCTCGCCCGCGCGCCCCTGCTTGACCGAGGTGCGCGACAGCACCGGCTAGCCGTCGATCAGGATCAGCACGTTCTCGGGGCCCATGCCGCGAATGTCGATCTGGCGCTGGTTGCCGCGCTGGCCCGAAGCGGAGGTGCCGCTGAGGTTGACGCCGGGCATCTTGCGGATGATTTCGGAGACGTCGTTGGTGACCGGCTGACGCTCGATGTCTTCCTCGGTGATGGTCGAGGTGCCAAGCGCCTGTTTGATCTGCTCCTCGGCGGTCAGCACGATGGTGCCAAGCTCGTAGTCAGCCTCATCGCCAAGGGTGAAGTCCTGCGCCAGCGCGGGGGCCAGCGGTAGTGCGGACAAAAGGATGACGGCTGTGCCTGAAGCCAGCCGCGCACGTGCGGATGCCATGAGCGATCCTCTCTACGCGTTCGAAGGTTGCGGGTGTATGGGGACTGCTCGCGGATAGCTGGCTACTGCGAACAATCACGTTACCCGCGAAGGCTCAATCGCAACGCTTGCGTGGCCCGCGAAATGTTACAATTTCGCAACAGCTTCAGACCCCAAGTCAGCGCTTGAGAGGATAGCAGGATCGCTTTGGAACGGTCATTCCGCCGGCGGAGTGGCTTCGCCCGCGGCGCCGAAATCCATGGTCGCCGCGACCGCGCGCTTCCATGCCGCGTATTTGCGTTCGCGCGTGGCGGCCTCCATCTGCGGCTCAAAGCGCGCTTCGCGGGCCCATGCGTTGGCGAACTCATCCATCCCCGGCATCAGCCCCGCCTTCTGCCCTGCCAGCCACGCCGCGCCCATGGCGGTGGTCTCCAGCACCGTGGGCCGCTCCACCGGCGCGTCGAGAATGTCCGACAGGTACTGCATGCCCCAGTCCGAGGCGCTGAGCCCGCCATCCACGCGCAGCGCCGCCATTTCTACGTCGCCATGCGCGGCGCTCCAATCGGCCTTCATCGCTTCGATCAGGTCACGGGTCTGGTACCCGACGCTTTCCAGCGCGGCGCGGGCGAATTCGGCAGGGCCGGAGTTGCGGGTCAGCCCGTAGATCGCGCCCCGGCAGTCGGCATTCCAGTACGGCGCACCGAGCCCGGTAAAGGCGGGCACCAGCACCAGTTCCTGCGCCGGATCGGCGGCCTCGGCCAGCGGCTGGCTCTCGGCGGCGTGGCGGATCACCTGCAGCCCGTCGCGCAGCCATTGGATCACCGCGCCCGCGACAAAGATCGACCCTTCAAGCGCATACGTGGTCTTGCCGCCGATGCGATAGGCAATGGTGGTCAGCAGACGGTTCTGCGAGACCACCGGCGCATCGCCGGTGTTGAGCAGCGCGAAGCAGCCCGTGCCATAAGTGGATTTGACCATGCCGGGCGCGAAGCAGGCCTGACCGATGGTCGCGGCCTGCTGATCTCCCGCGATGCCGAGGATCGGGATCGGGCGGCCGAAGAGGTCGGCCCGACAGGTGCCGAACTCGGCGTCGCAATCGCGCACCTCTGGCAGCATTGCGGTGGGGATGCCAAGCCGTTTGCAGATCGCCTCGGACCAGCGCCCCTCGCGGATGTTGTAGAGCATGGTGCGCGCGGCGTTGGTGGCATCGGTGGCGTGCACGGCGCCGCCGGTCAGCTTCCACACCAGCCAGCTGTCGACCGTGCCGAAGAGCAGCTCGCCGTTCTCCGCCCGTTCGCGCGCGCCCTCCACCCTGTCGAGGATCCACGCCAGTTTGGTCGCCGAGAAATAGGGATCGAGCAGCAGGCCGGTCTTGTCTGTTACCGTCTCTTCAAAGCCCTCGTCGCGCAGCTTGTGGCACATCTCCGAGGTGCGCCGGTCCTGCCAGACGATGGCGTTGTGGATCGGCTTGCCGGTGTCCTTTTCCCAGACCAGCGTGGTCTCTCGCTGGTTGGTGATGCCGATGGCCGCGATGGCCTCGGCACTGACCCCCGCCTTTTCCACCACGGCGCGGCAGGTGGCGGCGGTGGTGGCCCAAAGGTCGAGCGGATCATGCTCCACCCAGCCGCTCTGCGGAAAATGCTGCGGGAATTCTTCCTGCGCCGAGGCGGTGACCTGCAGCTTTTCGTCAAACAGGATCGCGCGGGTCGAGGTGGTGCCCTGGTCGATGGCGAGGATGAGGGTCATAGCAGTCTTCCGGCCTTCCGTTTTATGCGGTGTCTATGTCTGGGCACAGGGTTCGGCAGGCGTGCCGCTCGTCGCGGCGCGGTCGCGCCTCCGCATCGGCTCGCAGGTCTTGTGCTCAGACTTATCCGTCCCAATACAATCTCTTAACACAACTCGTATCGGCGATGGCGCCGCAGCGCCATGGCGAAGACGAGAAGAAGGGGGCGGGAAAAGGCCCCGCCCCCTTCACATCTAGGTCACTGCCAGGAGGCGACGAGTTCGTCGTAGGACACCGTTTTCGGCTCCTCGCGCTCGTTCTCGATCGCCGGCTTCGGCGAGCCTTCCATCGAAAGCCATTCCTCGGCGTCCTTCTCCTCGTTCATCACCGGGCCCAGGTCGCCCTGAATGCCGGCGCGCTCGAGGCGCTCCATCACCCGCTCCATATCCGAGCAGAGGCTGTCGAGTGCTTCCTGCGCGGGTTTGGCGCCGGACATGGCGTCGCCGATGTTCTGCCACCACAGCTGCGCCAGCTTGGGGTAGTCCGGCACGTTGGTGCCCGTGGGCGACCAGCGCACGCGGTCCGGCGAGCGATAGAATTCCACCAGACCGCCGAGGTTCGGCGCACGCTCGGTGAAGCTTTCGTCCTGGATCGAGCTTTCGCGGATGAAGGTCAGGCCGACGTGGCTTTTCTTTACGTCCACGGTCTTGGAGGTGACGAACTGCGCGTAGAGCCAGGCGGCCTTGGCGCGGTCCTCGGGGGTGGATTTCATCAGTGTCCACGAGCCCACGTCCTGATAGCCGACCTTCATGCCGTCTTCCCAGTAGACGCCATGCGGCGACGGTGCGAGGCGCCATTTCGGCGTGCCGTCCTCGTTCATCACCGGCAGGCCCGGCTCCACCAGCGAGGCGACGAAGGTGGTGTACATGAACATCTGCTGCGCGATGTTGCCCTGTGCCGGGACCGGACCGGCCTCGGAGAAGGTCATCCCCATGGCCGAGGGCGGCGAGTACTTGTTCAGCCACTCGATCGCCTTTTCGACCGCGTAAACCGCCGCCGGGCTGTTGGCCGCGCCGCCGCGCGACATGCAGGCACCCACGGGTTGCGAGTTCTCGTTCACCCGGATGCCCCATTCGTCGACCGGCAGGCCGTTCGGTTCGCCCTTGTCACCCATGCCGGCCATCGACATCCACGCATCGGTGTAGCGCCAGCCAAGCGAGGGGTCCTTCTTGCCGTAGTCCATCGAGCCGAAGATTTCCTGCCCGTCGATATTCCGACCGGTGAAGAACTCGGCGATGTCCTCATAGGCCGACCAGTTGACGGGCACGCCCAGCTCGTAGCCGTATGCCTCTTCGAACTCGGCCATGATGTCGGGATCGGTGAACCAGTCGTAGCGGAACCAGTAGAGGTTGGCGAACTGTTGGTCGGGCAGTTGGTAAAGCTTGCCGTCCGGCGCGGTGGTGAACTGGGTGCCGATGAAATCCTCGAGATCCAGCGTCGGGCTGGTTACTTCCGCGCCCTCGTTCTCCATCCAGTCGGTCAGGTTGCGCACCTGCTGATAGCGCCAGTGGGTGCCAATCAGGTCGCTGTCGTTGACATAGGCATCATAGATGTTCTCGCCCGACTGCATCTGCGTCTGCAGCTTCTCGACCACATCGCCTTCGCCGATAAGGTCATGGGTGATACGGATGCCGGTGATCGCCTCGAAAGCCGGGGCCAGCACCTGGCTTTCGTATTCATGCGTGGTGATGGTTTCGGACACCACCTTGATCTCCATGCCCTGGAACGGCTCGGCGGCGTCGATGAACCACTGCATCTCGGCTTCCTGATCCTCGCGCGAGATCGCCGACAGATCGCCGATCTCTTCGTCGAGGAAGGCCGTCGCCGCCTCCATGTCGGCCCAGGCCGGGCCGGTCAGCAGGCCGAGCGCAAGCGCCATGGCCGTGGATGTCTTCAGGTTCATGGTATCCTCCCTTATTGAACCATGTTTTGCGCGGGGTGGTCCGGGCCTCCTCCAGCCCGTGCCGGGTCTTAGACCCAGCGGAACACCATCGCCGCGTAGATCAGGCAGACGACAAGCGCCGCCCACTGCACCTGGCCGACGAGGCCGAGCCAGGCGAGATTGATGAAGGCTGAGCCCAGTAGAGTGATGAACAGCCGGTCACCGCGGGTGGTCTCGATGCCCAAGACGCCGCGGCGCGGGGTCTCGGGGAAGCGCACCGCCAGCACGGTGAAGATGATCAGCAGGCTCGCGATGATGAGAAAGAACGCCGCCGTGGGCCATGTCCATGCCATCCAGTCCATGAGACCTCTCCTCTCAGACGCGGCCGAGGGCAAAGCCCTTGGCGATGTAGTTGCGGACGAACCAGATGACCAAGGCGCCCGGAATGATGGTCAGCACGCCGGCCGCCGCCAGCACCCCCCAGTCGAGACCCGATGCCGAGACGGTGCGGGTCATCGTGGCGGCAATCGGTTTGGCGTCCACCGTGGTCAGCGTGCGCGAGAGCAGCAGTTCCACCCATGAGAACATGAAGCAGAAGAAGGCCGCGACGCCGATGCCCGATGAAATCAGTGGCATGAAGATCTTCACGAAGAAGCCGCCGAAGCTGTAGCCATCGATATAGGCGGTCTCGTCGATCTCTTTCGGCACGCCGCGCATGAAGCCCTCGAGGATCCACACAGCCAGCGGCACGTTGAACAGGCAATGCGCCAGCGCCACCGCGATATGCGTGTCGAACAGCCCGATGCTGGAATAAAGCTGAAAGAACGGCAGCGCGAAGACCGCGGGCGGTGCCATGCGGTTGGTGAGCAGCCAGAAGAACAGGTGCTTGTCACCGATGAAGTGGTAGCGCGAGAAGGCATAGGCCGCCGGCAGCGCCACCGTCAGCGAAATCACTGTGTTCAGAACCACGTAGATCAGTGAGTTGATGTAGCCGGTGTACCAGCTGGGATCGGTGAGGATTGTCGCGTAATTGGCGAAGGTCAGGTCGCGCGGCCAGAGCGTGAAGTCGCCGAGGATCTCGGTATTGGTCTTCAGGCTCATGTTGAGCAGCCAGTAGATTGGCAGCAGCAGGAACAGCAGGTAAAGCGCCATGACGATGACACTGCCGTTGACGCGCAGCACGCTGCGGGTGCGCCCGGCGGAGTGGGTGGCGGTTGCGTCGGTCATGCGGGGCTCCCTTGAAGAAGATGAGAGGGGAGCCGGGCGAGCGCCTGCCCGTGGGCTGGAGCTGCAACAGTCGAGCCCAGCGATTTATGCCAGCCAAGTCCGAGCGAGATCGAACTGGGGTGCACGGGTTTCCAAGCGCCAGCCCGCCGGGACGGGCAGGCGCTCGCCCGGCGGCTTCGCCTTGATTCCGGGCGGGTCGGGGCCTGTGTCAGAGGTCGGTTCATCTCACATCCCCTTTTTTGTCGAGGTTGGTCATCACGGTGTAGAACACCCATGAAATCAGCAGGATCACGAGGAAATACATGATCGAGAAGGCTGCCGCCGGGCCGAGGTCGAACTGCCCCAACGCCATCTTCACCAGATCGATCGACAGCAGCGTGGTGGCATTGCCCGGACCGCCGCCGGTGACCACGAAGGGCTCGGTATAGATCATGAAGCTGTCCATGAAGCGCAGCAGGATGGCGATCATCAGCACGCCGGCCATCTTCGGCAGTTCGATGTAGCGGAACACCTTCCAGCGGCTGGCCTGATCGATCTTGGCGGCCTGATAATAGGCATCGGGGATCGATTTCAGGCCTGCATAGGCCAGCAGCGCCACCAGCGAGGTCCAGTGCCAGACATCCATCACCACGATGGTGATCCATGCCGCCAACGGGCTTTGGGTGTAGTTGTAGTCGATGCCGAGGCTTTCCAGCGTCCGGCCCAGCAGGCCGATGTCGACGCGGCCGAACACCTGCCAGATGGTGCCGACCACGTTCCACGGGATCAGCAGCGGCAGCGACATAAGCACGAGGCAGAACGACGCCCAGAACCCCGATTTCGGCATATTCAGCGCCACGAAGATCCCAAGCGGCACCTCGATGGCAAGGATGATGCCCGAGAACATCAACTGCCGTCCGAGTGCGTCCCACATCCGTTCGGAATGCAGCATCTCTTCGAACCATTCGAGCCCGGCCCAGAAGAACTGATTGTTGCCGAAGGTGTCCTGCACCGAATAGTTCACCACGGTCATCAGTGGGATCACCGCCGAGAAAGCGACCAGCAGCAGTACCGGCAGCACCAGCAGCCACGCCTTGTTGTTGAAGGTCTTGGTCATCAGGCCGCCTCCCCCTGCGGTGCCACGCGCCAATCGTCGCGATAGACATTGACGTGGGCAGGATCGAAGCTGACCCGGTTCATATCGGCGCTGACGCGCTCGTCCTCGCCTGCGATGATGTTGATGTCGTGGCCGAAAAACTCGGCGCGGATGATCTGGTGGCGGCCCGCGTCCTCGACGCGGCGCACCTTCACCGGCAGCCCCTCGGTCTGGCTGAGCCGGGCGAATTCAGGGCGCACGCCGATCTCGACCTTGCCGTCCATCGCGCGGTAACCCGCGCCGAGGTCGAAATCCGAGCCGTTGATATAGGCGCGGCTGCCCTCGACCTTGGCGGGGATGACGTTCATCCCCGGCGAGCCGATGAAATAGCCGACAAACGTATGTTCTGGCCGCTCGAACAACTCTTCGGGCGTGCCGATCTGCACCACGCGCCCGTCGTACATCACCACCACCTTGTCGGCGAAGGTCAGCGCCTCGGTCTGGTCATGGGTGACGTAGATCATCGTATGGCCGAAATCGCGGTGCAGCTTTTTCAGTTGGGTGCGCAGTTCCCACTTCATATGCGGGTCGATCACCGTCAGCGGCTCGTCGAACAGCAGCGCGTTGACGTCCTTGCGCACCATGCCGCGCCCGAGGCTGATCTTCTGCTTGGCGTCGGCGGTGAGCCCGCTGCACTTGCGGCGCAGTTGGTCTTCCATGCCGATCATCCGGGCGATTTCTTGCACCCGTTCGGCGACATAGCTCTCGTCCCGGCCACGATTGCGCAGCGGGAAGGCGAGATTGTCGCGCACGGTCATCGTGTCGTAGACGACCGGGAACTGGAACACCTGCGCGATGTTGCGCTCTGCGGTGGGCGCATGCGTCATGTCCTGCCCGTCGAACAGCACCCTGCCCTGCGACGGCGTCAGCAGGCCCGAGATGATGTTGAGCAAGGTGGATTTGCCGCAGCCCGAGGAGCCGAGCAGCGCATAGGCACCGCCATCGTCCCAATCGTGGGTCATTTCCTTCAGCGCGAAATCCGCCTCCGAGCCGGGGTTCGGCAGGTAGCTGTGCGCCAGATTGTCGAGCGTGATCTTCGCCATCTCCGCCCCTCCTCAGGCTGCCAGCGCGTAGGCGGCGGGGGCGACAAGTTCGCCCTCTTCGCCAAAAACATAGACGTGCCGCGGGTCAAGCCAGACGTCGAGCGGCGCACCAAGCTCCAGATCGTGCACCCCATGCACCAGACCCACCCAGCGCGCGCCATTGTGGTCGAGGTGCACGAAGGTCTCGGAACCGGTCAGTTCGGTCACCTGCAGTGTCGTGGTGAACCGCAGGGCGTCGGACGCGTGCTTGAGGATCTCAAGGTGGTTGGGGCGGAACCCTGCGGTGTAGCGCCCGTCGGGCAGCTCGGCGAGCTTGCCGGTCGCAGGGGCGCTCTGGCCATCTCCGAACATCAGCCGATCACCGGTTTTGGAGATCTGCAGGAAGTTCATCGGCGGGTCGCTGAACACCCGCGCCGTGGTGGCGTCGGCAGGCTGGCGATAGACCTCGGGCGTCGGGCCGAACTGGGTGACATGCCCTTCCCACAGCGTCGCGGTATTGCCGCCGAGCAAAAGCGCCTCTTCGGGTTCGGTGGTCGCGTAGACGAAGATCGAGCCAGAAGCCTCGAAAATCTTTGGGATTTCGATCCGCAGCTCTTCGCGCAGCTTGTAGTCGAGATTGGCCAGCGGCTCGTCGAGCAGGACCAACCCGGCGTTTTTCACGAGCGCCCGCGCCAGCGCGCAGCGCTGCTGCTGACCGCCCGACAATTCCAGCGGCTTGCGCTGCAGCATCGGCGAGAGTTTCATCAACTCGGCGCTTTCGCGCACCCGGCGGTCGATCTCTTCGCGCCCCACGCCCATCAGCTTCATCGGCGAGGCGATGTTGTCGTAGACGGTCATCGACGGGTAATTGATGAACTGCTGGTAGACCATCGCCACCTTGCGGTCCTGAACCCGCATCCCGGTGACGTCCTTGCCCTCCCAGAAGATGCGCCCGGTGGTCGGCGCATCAAGCCCCGCCATCAGCCGCATCAGCGTTGTCTTGCCCGACAGCGTCGGCCCAAGCAGCACGTTCATCGTGCCGTTCTCGAGCGTCAAATCTGTCGGGGCAATATGCACCTGCCCTTCGACGTTCTTTGAAACGCCCTTCAATTCCAGCGACATAAGGTCCTCCTCCCCGCGCCGTATGTCTCCGCCGTGCTATTCGGCGGCGTCGGCCCTTTCCCGGCGGGATGTCATCCAGCCGTCCAGCGCCGATATCTCCTCCCCGCTCAGGCGCAGCCCGAGCTTGGTGCGTCGCCACACCACATCTTCGGCTGCGCGGGCAAATTCGTGCCGCATCAGCCAGATCACTTCTGCCTCCGTGAGTGTAGCGCCGAAGTCCCTCCCAAGTTCTTCCGCGCTTTTTGCCTCTCCCAGCATCTCCTTTGCCTCGGTGCCGTAGGCGCGCACGAGACGCAGCGCCCAACCGTCACTGAGGAAAGGATATTTGCTGCGCAATTCTTGCACCAGCGCATCGACGCCGTCGACCGGGAAATCGCCGCCAGCCAGCGCCACGCCGGCCGTCCAAGCGCCCTTGTCGAGCGGGATGTGCTCGCCGATCTTTTCCAATGCGCTTTCGGCCAGACGGCGATAGGTGGTGATCTTGCCGCCAAAGACGTTGAGCACGGGAGCCCCGCCTTGGGCATCCACCTTGAGCGTGTAGTCGCGGGTCGCCGCGGTGGCACTGGAAGCGCCATCGTCATAAAGCGGGCGCACCCCGGAATAGGTCCAGACCACGTCGTCGGCCGAGATCGGCTGGGCGAAGTAGCGGTTGGCGAAATCGATCAGATAGTCGCGCTCTTCCGGCGTGCAGACCGGCCGTTTTGACGGGTCCTTGTGCTCGGAGTCGGTCGTGCCGATCAGGGTGAAATCGCGCTCGTAGGGAATGGCGAAGATGATCCGCCCGTCGGTGCCCTGAAAGAAGTAGCACTTGTCGTGATCGTAGAGCTTGCGCGTGACGATATGGCTGCCGCGCACCAGCCGCACGCCTTCGCGCGACGGCAGGTCGATCTTGTCGTGGATAATGTCGCCAACCCAAGGGCCACCGGCGTTGATCAGCATCTTTGCGTAATGCGTGGTGGCCTTGCCGCTCTCGGTGTCTTCGGTCTCGACACGCCAAAGATCGCCCTCGCGCTGCGCGTGCGTCACCTTCGTGCGGGTCATGATCTTTGCCCCGCGCGCTTCGGCGTCGCGGGCGTTGAGCGCCACCAGACGCGAATCCTCGACCCAGCAGTCGGAATACTCATAGGCCCGCTCGAACCGCGGCTGCAGCGGCGCGCCCTCCTTGCTGCCCTTGAGTGACAGCGTCGAGGTGCCCGGCAGGATCTTTCGCCCGCCGAGATTGTCGTACATGAACAGCCCCATGCGGATCAGCCACGCCGGGCGGCGCTCCTTCATCCACGGCATGACCTTGCTGAGCATTTTCGAAATCGGTGTCTCGCTCTCGAACCGCATATCGGGGTGATACGGCAACACAAAACGCATCGGCCAACTGATATGCGGCATGGCGCGCAGCAGCACCTCGCGCTCGATCAGCGCTTCGCGCACAAGCCGCACCTCGAGGTATTCAAGATAGCGCAGCCCGCCGTGGAACAGCTTGGTCGACGAGGACGAGGTGGCCGAGGCAAGATCGCCCATCTCGGCAAGCACCACCGAGGCGCCCCGCCCTGCCGCGTCGCGCGCAATGCCGCAGCCGTTGATGCCGCCGCCAATCACGAAAAGATCGCTGGGGGATGTGCTTTGGCTATCGGTCACGTCGGTCTCCTGCTGGTTGGCGGCAGGCTAAACCCGGATCGCGCATTGGCGCAAGCCAAATGTTTTCGTTTTCGTTCGCATCGGTCTTCTCAGGATTGCCCACGCAAGACACGAAGTTTTCATGGAACTTTTTGATCTCATCGCGCAACTGCAGAAAATTTTGCACTGGAAATGCCCCGAATTTGCGCGTTTCCTAGGGGGCATCCGCGAAAAGCGAAAGAAACCGAACACGCATGTCCCAATCCTTCCGCCACCCCGAAATTCTCGAGATCGCCCGCCGCGACGGCAAGGTCACCGTCGAGGGACTGGCGCAGCATTTCGGCGTCACGCTGCAAACCATCCGGCGCGACCTGACTGATCTGGCCGACAGCGGGCGGCTCGAGCGGGTGCATGGCGGGGCGGTGCTGCCCTCCGGCACGATGAACATCGGCTACGAGGAACGGCGCCATCTCAATATGGACGCCAAGACCGGCATCGCGCGCACCTGCGCCGAGCTCATTCCGCATGGCATTTCGCTGTTTCTCAACATCGGCACCAGCACCGAGGCGGTGGCGCGCGAACTGCTGCATCACAAGGGCCTGATGGTGGTGACCAACAATATGAACGTCGCCACGATCCTCGCAGCCAACCCCGATTGCGACGTGCTGCTCACCGGCGGCAGCCTGCGCCGCACGGATGGCGGGCTGATCGGCACTCTGGCCACCGAGAGCATCCGTCAGTTCAAGTTCGACCTCGCGGTGATCGGCTGTTCGGCCTTGGATGCGGAGGGCGACATCCTCGATTTCGACATTCAGGAGGTGGGAGTCAGCCGGGCCATCCTGCGCCAGTCGCGCCGGACCATCCTCGTCGCCGATCATTCAAAGTTCAAACGCAGCGCCCCGGCCCGGATCGCCTCGCTGTCCGAGATCGACGTGTTCGTGACCGACCGCCCGTTGGAGCCCGCCCTGAGCGACGCCTGTGCGGGATGGGGCTGCGAGGTGGCGGTGGCGCGCGGATCATAGCCCTGCATCGCCGCGAAGGACGTAAGGCAGCCTGTGGCAATAAGCGGACCGGCAATGCCTCAGGGGCCGTAGTCCGGCCCTTCGGTATCCGGCGCAAACGCCGCATTCCACAAAGAGAACATCCGCGCCCGCGTGCTGCCATCAAGCGCCAGAAGCAGCGGTGGCGCGAGGGCGATCAACCGCCGCGCACTTGGCAGCAGGCTGGTCTCGGCGGGATCGCTGGGCGTGATCAACCCCAGTTCCGACAGCATCGCCTGCGCCTCGGGGCCCAGCAGAAACTCCAGTAAGCGCTCGCCTGCCTCCGGGTGCGGCGCGGCCTTTGGGATCATGAAACTGCGCGACACGATCAACGTGTAGTCTTCGGGCAGAACAACCCCGACATTGCTCGCCTCGCCGACCCGCGCCGCCGCCGAGGCGTAGGATCCCAGCACGTTGTAGGCGATCAGGTAGCGCCCCTTCGACACCCCCTCGATGATCGTCGCCGAACAGCAGGTGGCAATCGCGCCGACCCGCGAGAACGCCTCGAGCATGGCGCCGAAGGTGGTCGCTTCAAGGCTGTCCGCATGCGCAAAGAGATAGCCCAGCCCCGAGGCCTCGATATCGTAAGTGGCGATCTTTCCGCGCAGCAGGTCGGGCTGGGTGCGCATCAGGTCGAGCAGCGCAAAGCGGCTGCGCGGGACGTCGGCGCGCCGGATCGCGCCGGTGTTGTAGATGATCACCGCGGGTTCTTCGGTGATCCCCCAAAGCTCGTTGCGCCAGCGGCGGGAGGGGGGCAACGCCTCGGTGCGCGGCGACTGATAGCGCCGCGCGCAGGCGGCGTTGACCAACCAAGTCATCTGGTGGGCGCCCGACGAGAAAACAGCGTCCGCCGGGGCGGCGGCCCCTTCGCAGGCGGCGCGGCTGTTGTCGAAGAGATTGTTCGAGCCCCATTGCTCGTAGCGCACCGACAGGTCGGGGTTGCGCTCGGTGAAGCGCGCGATCACCGGCTGGATGATCGACACGTCAGTGGTCGAGCGCAGCACAAGCTCGGTTGGCCCGCTGCCGATCACCTCCACCCGCTCCTGCGCGGCGGCAAGACACGGCAGCAGCAAGACCCAGAGAAGGGCGAAAAGAGCCTGCATCGAACGGATCATGTCTGCGTCTCCTCGCTTGCTGGCTCGGCGGGCAGCACCAGCGCGATCCGAAAGCCATCCGGCGGATACTCGAGCTCCACCCGCCCGCCGAACGCCTCGGCGACCGCGCTGACGATGGCGAGGCCAAGACCGGCGCTGTCCTCGCGCGACCGGGTGCTGCGTTCGAACCGCTGGCCCAGCCGGGCGGCGACCTCCGGCGTCGGCCCCGGCCCGCTGTCCTGCACCCACAGCACGGCCTCCTCGGCGCGCTGCTCGACACCCACCACCACCGGCGGCGCGCCATGCTTGAGCGCATTGGCCAGCAGGTTCTTTGCGGCCTCACCGATGGAGAAAGCATCGGCGCGCACCATCACCGGGTCCTCGCCGATCTCCAGCCGCAGGTCGGCGCCCGGCGCCAGAATCTCGTGATCCGACCGCTCCAGCAGGTCCAGCGCCACTTCGCGCAGATCAAGCGGCGTGCGCGGCGCGCTTTCGGTGCGATGGATGACCAGCGCCTGCGACAGCAACTGATCGAGCAAAGCGCCCAACGACCGGGTACGCCCCAGCAGACGCACCAAGGCGCGCTGCCGCGCCGCCTCGTTCTCGAGGTCTTGGATCGACTCGGCCTGTACGCGGATCGCGGCCACCGGCGTGCGCAACTGGTGCGCGGCGTCCGAGATCAGGTAGCGCATACCCTCCACCTGCCGGTCGAGCCGGCCCATGAAGCGGTTCATCGCGCCCAGCATCACCACAAGCTCGCGCGGCAGCTTGGCTGTGGGCACCGGGGTCAGGTCATAGGGATCGCGCTGCAGCAGGTCCTCGGACAGCGTCTCGAGCGGGCGCACGGCGGAGCGTGTCACCAGCCAAGACATCACCAGCAGCGCCAACCCGGCCAGCAGCATCGGCAGCAGCGTGGCGCGTGTCAGATCGAGCGCCATCGCCTGCCGGGCGCGCAGCGTCTGACCGACGGTGACAGAGACCCCGCCGGAAAAATCACGCTCGGCAAATCGCCGCGTCAGCCGCACGAAGCGGGCGTCCTCACCGTTCAACTGCGCGTCGAAAAATTCAGGCCCCGCGGAGCCGCTGCGGCGCGCGGACGGCTCGATGCGCGTCTCGTCGAGGCCGGTAATCATTTCCCCGCCCGGCCCGCGCACCGAGTAGTGGATGCGGTCCTCGGGCGCCTGCGCCAAGAG
The DNA here is from genome assembly GCF_056161345.1 of Salipiger sp. ABF4_146. Taxonomy (NCBI): domain Bacteria; kingdom Pseudomonadati; phylum Pseudomonadota; class Alphaproteobacteria; order Rhodobacterales; family Roseobacteraceae; genus Salipiger; species Salipiger sp. ABF4_146. The sequence goes on from NZ_JBSWYX010000008.1 coordinate 31,672, forward strand.
TTCGAACGCTGAGACCGGCAGATCGACCAAGGGTGCGCCGTTCTGGATCCGGATCGAGGCCGCGATGTTCTGCGCCGCCCCCAGCAGAATGCGGTCATAGGACTGCCGTGCCGCCAGCCGCCCGTTGTAGAGCGTCGAGGCGCCAACCAGTATCCCGCCGACCAGCAGGATCAGCAGCACCGCGCGCAGAACCCGGGTCGACAGGCTGGACGGCAGGCGCGCCGCCCCCTCAGCCATCGAGACCAATCCGGTAGCCGACGCCGCGCTGGGTGACGATGCCGACCCCGCTGCCGGCCAGCTTTTTCCGCAGCCGCGCGATGTAGAGCTCGATCGCATTGACCCCGACATCGGCATCGCCGAACCCGTAGAGCGAGTCATAAAGCCTGCTTTTCCCGAGGTAATTCCCCTGATGGCGCAGAAGCACGCCAAGCAGTGCAGCCTCGCGTCCGGTCAGATCCAGCCGTTTTCCGTCCAGCGTTGCGCTCTGCCCGGCGGGAGAGAAGGCAAGCGGGCCAAGCACGATCTCCGCGCCTTTCTGATCCGCCTCCCGGCGGACCAAGGCGCGCAGCCGCGCTTCCAGTTCGCGCTGATCGAAAGGTTTGCCCAGATAGTCGTCCGCGCCAAGGTCAAGCGCGCTCACACGGTCGTCGACAGAAACCAGCGCGGTCAGCATCAGCACCGGGGTCCGATCACCGGCAGCGCGCATTTCGCGCAGCAAGCGCAGGCCCGAGCCGTCGGGCAGGTTGATGTCGAGTATGAGCGCATCATAGCTCTGCACCGCCCGAAAATCCTCTGCAGACTCAAGACTTTCTGCGACATCGCAGACAATCCCCGACTGCGCGAGACGCGCGCTGACACCCTCGGCAAGATCGCTGGCATCTTCGACCATCAACACACGCATGGCACTGGCACTCCTCTTCGCTGACGACGTGTTTGCGCGCTAACAGCCCGATGACAGGTTCGCGACAGCTTCGTGGCTTAGAGACACGTCTTAACCCGCAACCGGGGAGGCTGCAAAGCGCAGTCGGGTTCTGCGGGGAACTGACGGGGTCGCGTGCGGTACGCGCGGCGCCGACCATGAGGAGGATACCATGTTTATCACTGCAACCCGCGGTCTCATTGCCGCCACCGTTCTGGGCGCATCCGCCTTCGCTGCACAGGCGCAGGACTACACCCCTGAAAACCCCGAGTGCATCGCACCGGCGAACCCCGGCGGCGGCTGGGACTTCACCTGCCGTCAGGTCGGCAAAACCATGCAGGACCTCGGGCTGATCGAGAAGACTATGCAGGTGGTCAACCTCGCCGGCGGCGGCGGTGGCGTGGCCTTCGCAGAAGTGGTCAACAAGCGCGGCGACGACAACGATCTGATCGTTGCGGCCAGCTCGGCCACCGCGACCCGTCTGGCGCAGGGCGCCTACCCGGGCAACACCACCGATCAGGTGCGCTGGCTGGCCTCGATCGGTGCCGACTACGGCGTGATCGCCGTCTCCGCTGACAGCGAGGTCGAAACGCTTCCGCAACTGCTCGACATGATCAAGGAAGACCCGCGCTCGGTCTCCGTGGCGGGCGGCTCGGCCGTCGGTGGCTGGGACCACCTGAAGGTGCTGATCGCCGCGTCGGCCTACGAGATCGAAGACGTGCGCAAGGTGAAATACGTGGCCTTCGACGGCGGCGGCGAAGCGGTGACCCAGCTGCTCGCAGGCTCGGTTCAGGCCTTCACCGGTGACGCTTCCGAGGCCAAGGGCTTTGTCGACTCCGGCGACATCAAGGTCATCGCCGTGCTCGCGCCCGAGCGTCTGGAAGGCGATTTCGCCGACTTCCCGACCGCCCGGGAACAGGGTGTCGACGCCATCGGTGCCAACTGGCGCGGCTTCTACGCCCCCGAGGGCATGAGCGACGACGCCTACAACGCCTGGTCGTCGAAGATCGGTGATCTCTATGCCTCCGACGAGTGGAAAGAGATCATGGCGGCCAACGGCCTCGCCCCGCTCGATCTGCAGGGCGAAGAGTTCGAGCAATTCGTCTCGGACAGCGTGAGCGAGATCCAGAACATCTCGCGCGAGATCGGCATCATTAAGTGACCTGATCCCACGCTCGGTGCGGCGGGCCCTTTCCTCCCAGAGGGCCCGCCGCTTCAAATCCTACACTCACGCACATTAAGGGGGATCCCATGAGTGACCGCATCTTCGGCCTCTTCGGCCTGGCGCTCGCCATCTTCTTTGCCTGGGCGGCGCTACAGATCGAGGAAAGCTTCCTCTCTGACGAAGTCGGCCCCAAGGCCTTCCCGCTGATCATCGCCACCATCCTCGGCATCTCGTCGATCTTCATCGCGCTCAAACCCGATGCCGAGCCGCAATGGCCGAGCCTGCCGCGCTTTGTCGAAGTGCTCGCCGCCATCGTGATGATGATCCTCTACGCCGAGTTTCTGCCGATCGCCGGTTTCGTCATCGCCACCGCGTTCGCCGCCACCTACCTGACGTGGCGCCTCGGCAGCGCGCCGCTGCAATCGCTGCTGATCGGTGTGCTGACCTCTGTCGGCATCTACGCCGTGTTCCACCTGCTGCTGGGCCTCTCGCTCGCCCGCGGCCCGCTGGGTTTCTGAGGAGGAGGCCGCAATGGATATCTTCGCAAGTCTCGGAGACGGTTTCGCCGTCGCCTTCACCCTGCAGAACCTCGGCCTCGCGCTGCTGGGCTGCTTTCTGGGTACCATCATGGGCGCGCTGCCGGGCCTTGGCCCGTCGAACGGCGTGGCCATCCTGATCCCGCTCGCCTTCACCCTCGGCCTCGGCCCGACGCCGTCGCTGATCCTGCTGACCTCGGTCTACTATGGTGCCATGTACGGCGGGCGGATCAGTTCGATCCTGCTGGGCATTCCCGGTGACGAGCCGGCGATGATGACCGTGCTCGATGGCCATCCAATGGCCAAGAAGGGCATGGCCGGCGAGGCGCTCTCGCTGTCGGGCATCGCCTCCTTCGTCGGTGCCTTCTTCGCCACATGGGGCCTGATCTTCCTCGCGCCGCAGCTGGTGAAGATCGCGCTGCTGTTCGGCCCGGCGGAATATTTCGCCCTCTTCGCGCTGGCCTTCGCCACGCTGGGCGGCGTGTCGTCGACCAACCAAGCGAAATCCGCCTTCGCCGCCATGCTGGGCCTCGGCCTTGCGACCATCGGCGTCGACACCCAGACCGGCGTGCCGCGCTTCACCTTCGGCGAAGTGCACCTCTATGACGGGCTCGATTTCCTTGTCGCCATCGTCGGCCTCTTCGCCCTGTCCGAAGTCTTCATCTTCCTCGAGCATCGCCACGGCAAAGCCGACGCCGAGGGCCGCAAGCTGAACATCGGCAGGCTCACCCCGCCGCTGTCGATGCTGAAGGCCTGCACCCCCACCATGCTGCGCACCTCGGTGCTGGGCTTCATCGCCGGCGTGCTGCCGGGCGCGGGCGCCTCGCTGGGCTCGTTCATCTCCTACTCGATGGAGAAACGTCTGGTGGACAAGAAGGGCACCTTCGGCACCGGCGATCCGCGCGGCGTCGCGGCGCCCGAAGCGGGCAACAACGCCGCCGCCGGTGGCGCCCTGGTGCCGATGCTGGCGCTGGGTGTGCCGGGTTCGGGCACCACCGCGGTTCTGCTGGCGGTTCTGCTGTCGCTGAACATCACCCCCGGCCCGCTGCTGTTCTCGGAAAACCCCGACGTGGTCTGGGGCCTGATCGCAGCGCTGTTCATCGGCAACGTCATGCTGCTGGCGCTGAACATCCCGATGGTCGGCCTGTTCACCCGCGTGCTGATGGTGCCGCCGCGCATCCTGATGCCGATCGTCGCCATGGTCAGCTTTGTCGGCATCTACGGCATCTCTGGCTCGAGTTTCGATCTGCTGATCATGATCGGCTTCGGCGTGATGGGCTGGGTGCTGCGCAAGCTCGACGTGCCGCTGGTGCCGATCATCCTCGGCACGCTGCTGGGCAACACGATGGAAAACAACCTGCGCCGCGCGATCACCATCGACAACGGCGACTGGTTCACCCTGATCGACAGCCCGCTTTCGATCGGCCTCTGGGCCATCGCCATCATCGGCTTCATCATGCCGCTGATCGTCGGCCGCGTCGTACGCTCGAAGATGCACCGCCGCCGTGACGAGGAAGGCGTGCTGAGCGACTGACCCCTTGCCCTCTGCTCAGCACTCCACGGCCCCCGCTTCGGCGGGGGCCTTTTTCATTGGCTCACCAGCCGCCAAAGCGTGACCAGCTTTGCAGCGGCCCGGGGCTGGCGGGGATCACCGAATAGCCATCGTGCTGCGCCGCCGTGGCGCAGGCGTGGTTGGGCAGGATCCGCAGCAGGGTGCCGACGGGCAGATCGGGCATCGGTCCCGCCGCCCCGTCGCGCCGCGCGATGATGCCGTGCTCTTGATTGGCGGCGGTGACGATGAGTTCCGGGATCACCCGGCCTTCAGCATCGCAGACCACGCCGTAGCCCTGATCCACCGCCTGCGCGGCTGTGCCGCGATCGCGCGACAGGGCCATCCAGCCCGCGTCGATGAGCACCCAGCCCTTGTCGGGTTGATGGCCGATCACCGTGGCAAGAACCGACAGCGCGATATCGTCGGTCGTGCACACCCCGATCCCCGCCATCACCAGATCAAAGAACATGTAGACCCCGGCCCGCAGCTCGGTAACCCCGGTCAGGTCCTTTGCGGCATGGGCGGTGGGCGTGGAGCCGGTGCTGACCACCGGACACGCCAGCCCTGCCCCGCGCAGCGCCTCTGCCGCCGCGACCGTGGCGGCGCGCTCGCGCTCGGCGAAGGCGGCATGCGCCTCGGCGCCGGGCACGCCATAGCTCTCGCCGGCATGGGTCACCACGCCGCGCAGCGCCCCCGCCTCCGACAGAATGCGCCCGATCTCCAGCAGCGCCGGATCCTCAGCCGAGAGCCCACCGCGATGGCCGTCGCTGTCGATCTCTATCAGCGCGGGCACGCGGGCCTCGGCCACCGCCCGCGCCTGTGCCACGCTGTCGAGGATCACCACCAGATCGCAGCCTTTGTCGCGCAGCGCCTGCGCCCGCGGCAGCTTGCCCGGCGCGATCCCCACCGCATAAAGGATGTCATCGTAACCGGCGGCGGCAAAGACCTCTGCCTCGGCCAGCGTGGAGACAGTGATCGGCCCCGGCGTGCCGCCACTCATGCGCTCGGCCACCTCCAGCGATTTCGCGGTTTTCATGTGGGGGCGCAGGGTCACGCCAAGGTCCGACGCGCGCTGCGACAGCCGCGCAAGATTTCGCAGCATCCGCGCCTCATCGATGATCAGCGCGGGCGTGGTGAGGCCGTCGAGAAGGGACAGGTCTGTGGCCATGATGGCAAGGCTCCTTGCTTGGTCGTCTGCGGATTTTCTCCGGCTGGGCCGGCCGTTTCGCCCGCTTCTACCCGCTTCTCAGCGCTTTGGCACCCACCCGGACTGCGCGCCAGTTGCACAGCGAGGGTGCGGCAAATCCCAAAGCGGCGTTCCAATCGTGAAAAACTTCTGCAAACGTCGTTGCAAAATGACTCGCCGATCAACATTGATGGCGGGGCAAAACAAAAAAACCAATGCAACCACAGAGAGGTACACCATGAAATTCACTGCGACCGCGTTCCTGACGCTGACCACCGCGCTGGCCGGCGCCGCCTCGGCCGAGACTTGGGACATGCCGATGGCCTACCCGGCCAGCAACTACCACACCGAGAACGCCCAGACCTTCGCCGACGCGGTGGCAGAATGCACCGGTGGCGAGCTGGAGATCGTGATCCACGCGGGCGGCTCGCTGTTCAAGGGCGACGAAATCAAGCGCGCCGTGCAACTGGGCGAAGCGCAAATCGGCGAGCGCCTTCTGTCGGCGCATGCCAACGAAGATGCGGTCTTCGCCTACGACTCGATCCCCTTCCTCGCCACCTCTTTCGAGGCCTCGGAAGAACTACGCGCCGCCGCCGAGCCGACGCTGGCCAAAGTGCTCGAAGAGCAGAACATCGTGCCGCTCTACTCCGTGCCGTGGCCGCCGCAGGGCCTCTACTTCTCCAAGCCGGTCACCGAGCCTGCCGAGATGGAAGGCGTGAAATTCCGTGCCTACAACTCGATCACCGCCCGCGTCGCGGAACTTGCCGGCATGGTGCCGACGCAGGTCGAGGCCGCGGATCTGAAGCAGGCGCTGGCCACCGGTGTCGTCTCGGCGATGATCTCCTCTGGCTCGACCGGTGTCGACGAGAGCGTCTGGGAAGACATGACCAACTTCTACGACGTGAAGGCTTGGCTGCCGCGCAACACCGTCTTTGCCAACAAAGACGCGCTTGACGGGCTTTCAGACGAGGCCCGCACCTGCGTGCTGGACGAGGCTGAGGCCGCGCAGAGCCGCGGCGCCGAGAAGGCCGCCGAGCTGGCCGGCGGTTTTGTCGATACGCTGGCCGAGAACGGCATGGACGTGAACCCGCCGAGCGACGCGATCGTCGCCCGCCTGCAGGAGATCGGCGAGACGATGACTGCCGAGTGGATGGAAAACGCCGGCGAGAACGGCAGCGCCATCGTCGACGCCTACGAAGCCGAGTAAGGACAGCGCAACGCTGACAAGTGGCGTCCCGGTCCTGCCGGGGCGCCCCGGCGCCTTCCGCCCCCACGGATCGGTGCCGGTGTTGCGGGCCCCGCTATGACCTCTCATACGACCCCAGAAAAAGACCAAGAGACCACAGGAGGGCAGCCCATGCGCCGCATCTTGGACGGGATTTATGCCGCGTCGGGCTATGGCGCCGCGCTGTCGCTGATCGCCATTCTTTGCCTCGTCGTGGCGCAGATGGTCACCCGCTGGCTGGGCATCCTGCTGCCCGGCGGCGCCAATTACGCCGGCTACGCCATGGCCGCGGCCTCGTTCCTTGCGCTGGCCGATACCTTCCGCCGCAACGAGCATATCCGCGTCGGCATGCTGGTCGAACGCGGCGGCGCGTGGCGGCGCGGGATCGAGATCTGGTGTTATACCGCCGCCGCCGTGGTGGCGCTCTTCTTTGCGTGGTACGCGGTGCAGACGCCGATCCTCAGCCACAAGATCAATGACGTCAGCCAAGGGCAGGACGGCACGCCGCTGTGGATCCCGCAGATCGTCATGGCGGTCGGCGCGGTACTGCTGGCCGTGGCGGTGATCGACAGCCTGATCGGCCTGCTGTTCACCGACAGCATGGGCGTTGACCACCCGCGCGATCCGCTGCTGCGCGATGCACTTGGCTCGGTGAAGGCACGGCTCGTCCTTTTTGCGGCCTGCGCGCTGGTGCTTTACGCCGCCGTGCACCTGATGACCGGCTTCGACCGCGACGCGGTGGGGCTGAAGATCGGGGTCTTCCTCTTTGTGCTGTTCTTCTTGCTGGGTTCCGGCCTCTGGGTCGGGCTGGCGCTGATGGGCGTCGCTTATATGGGGATGATCGGCTTTACCCCGCGCAACCCCGGCAGCTCGATGAGCATCACCGTCTGGACCTCGGCCTCGAGTTGGACACTGACCTCGCTGCCGCTGTTCATCTGGATGGGCGAAATCCTCTACCGCACAAGGCTTTCCGAGGACATGTTCAAAGGCCTCGCGCCGTGGCTTTCGCGTTTTCCCGGCGGGCTGCTGCATTCCAACGTGGTGGGCTGCACGGTTTTCGCGGCGGTGTCCGGCTCATCGGCGGCGACGCTGACCACGGTGGGCAAGATGTCGATCCCCGAGCTGCGCAAGCGCGGCTACCCCGAGTTCATGATCGTCGGCACGCTGGCGGGTGCCGCGACGCTGGGCCTGATGATCCCGCCCTCGCTGACCCTCATCGTCTACGGTGTGACGGTGAAGCAGAGCGTCACCGGCCTGTTCATGGCGGGCGTCTTCCCCGGTCTGGTGCTGGCGACCATGTTCATGACCTATATCGCCATCTGGTCGATCCTGCGGCGCGATCAAGCGCCTGACCCGGAACCGTCGATGTCGTTTGGCGAGAAGCTGCGCGCCTCGACGCTGCTGATCCCGGTGATCGCGCTGATCCTCGTGGTAATCGGCTCGATGTACCTTGGCATCGCCACCGCCACCGAGGCCGCCGCGTTCGGGGTAATTGGCGCGCTGGTGCTGGCGATGTTGCAAGGCTCGCTCAGCTGGCAGGCGTTCCGCGAGAGCCTCTTCGGCGCCACCCGCACCTCGGCGATGATCGCGCTGATCCTGATGGGCGCGAGTTTCCTGACGCTGGCCATGGGCTTCACCGGCGTGCCACGCGCGCTGGCCGGGATCATCGCAGCATGGGATCTGTCGCCGGTGGCGCTGATCGCGGCGCTGACGGTGTTCTACATCATCATTGGCATGTTCCTCGACGGCATTTCGGCGGTGGTGCTGACCATGGCGATCATCGAGCCGATGATCCGGGCCGCAGGCATCGACCTGATCTGGTTCGGCATCTTCATCGTGGTGGTCGTGGAAATGGCGCAGATCACCCCGCCCGTGGGGTTCAACCTCTTCGTGTTGCAGGGGATGACCCGCCACGACATGAGCTACATCGCCCGCACCGCGCTGCCGATGTTCCTGATCATGGTGCTGATGGTGGGCGTGCTGGTGGCCTTCCCCGGCCTTGCCACATGGCTACCCCAGACGGTACAGGCCGCGCAGTGACATCCCGAGGGCCGGCGCGCCGGCCCTCGATTACCGGACAGGCTCTTGCATGACACCCTTCATCGGCATTCTCAGCCTCGACACGCGGTTTCCGCGCATCCTTGGCGATGCAGGCAACCCCGGCAGTTATCACCTGCCGGCGCGCGTGCGGGTGGTGCCCGGCGCCGGCAGCCCCGACATCGTCCGCGACGGACGCCCGGCGCCTGAACTGGTGACAGCTTTCCGCACCGCCGCCGAAGACCTTGCGTCCGAGGGCGCCTGCCTGATCACCTCTACCTGCGGGTTCCTGATCTCGGTCCAGCGCGAGATCGCCGCGACGCTTCCCATTCCCGTGGTGCTGTCGGGGCTGTGCCTGCTGCCGATGGTGCAGCAGATGACCGGCGGCCAGCCTGTCGGTGTGCTCACCGCCTCGGCCGCGGTGCTGGGGCCAGACGCGATCCGCGCTGCCGGTGCCGCACCCGACGCGGTGCGGATCGGTGGACTGCAGGACAGCGCGCTTTTTGCCCAGACCTTCCTCGTCGCGACGGACCGCCAGAACGCCGCCTTCGACATCGACACGATGCGGCGCGAGGTTTGTGCCGCCGCGGAGCGGCTGGTGGCGCACTCCCCCGAGATCGACGCCATCGTGCTGGAGTGCGGGAACCTGCCCCCCTATGCCGAAGCGATCCGCGAGGTCACCGGGCGCCCGGTCTTTTCGATCCTCGACGCGGCGCGGCTGGTCCAGCCTGCAGACACCTGACGCTTAAGACAGCTGGTCCGTCCCTGCCTCTGTCGATGGGCAGAGCGTGTCGATCTGCGACGGATCCTTCAGCACCGCCGCGAGAATGCCGCGCACGGCGGACCGGCGCAGCAGCGCCTGCCCTTCCTCATTGAACAGCCCCGGGCCGAAGTTCGTCGAAAAGGTCGCCTGATTGGCCACGTTGAAAAAGCTCATGGCGCTGATCTGCCAGTGCAGCGCCACGGGTGAGATATCGGGCAAGAACAGCCCCGCCGCGCAGCCTGCGCGGCAGATCTTCTCGACCACACCGATGGCGCGCTCGTTTTTCGCCGCCAGCGTCTGCATCTTCTTCATGTGCCGCGCTTCGTGGATGTTCTCGATCATCACGAGGCGGATAAACTCGGGGTTGCGGCGGTGGTGATCGAAGGTGAATTCCAGCAGCGCCTTCAGCGCCGCATCGGGCCGCAGCCCCTCGAGATCAAGCTCCGCTTCGCCTTCGCGCACCTCGGCGTAACACTCTTCAAGCACCGCCTCGTAGAGTGATTCCTTGTCTCCGAAGTAGTAGAAGATCATCCGTTTCGAGGTCGTCGTCTGCGCTGCGATGTCCTCGATTCGGGTTCCCGTCAGCCCGCGACGGGCGAACTCGCTGCGCGCGACGCGCAGGATATCGGCCTTCACAGCCTCGGGATTCTGCTTCCAGCCGCGTGACTTTGCACGGTTTTCTACAGGTCTCCCCATGTGTCCTCCTCACGTCCTCTGGATGCTCATCCTACATTTTTAACCCGCCGGTTCAATTGACTTGACAATTTAACTGGTGGGTACAATGCTGCGACAACTTGTCAGACACGCGAAGTTGGGGGGAGGCCGCTTTGGAGAACGCGCGAACAAGAGAAGACAGTTTGCTTGCCGGACTCATCGGTCAGGGCATCGCCCTGTCGCGCACCCCGCTGATGCAGATGGAAGAAGCGCGCGCGCAGGGGCTCTTCACCACCTACAAAAAGCTCGACATGGACGCGCCGCAGCGCAAGGACATGACGCTGGCGCAGATGGTTTCTGCCGCCGAAGCCGCGGGTTTTGACGGGCTCAACATCACCTATCCCTACAAGATCGAGGTGATCGAACTGCTCGATGAGCTGTCGGAGAACGCCCGCGCCGTCGGCGCGGTGAACACCGTGGTCTTTGAGAACGGCAAACGCATCGGCCACAACACCGATATGTGGGGCTTTGCCGAGAGCTTCCGCCGTGGCCTCGAAGGCGCCGATACGCGCCACGCGCTGCTGCTGGGTGCCGGCGGCGCAGGCGTCGCCGTGGCCCACGCGCTGGCCGATTGTGGTGTTGAGACACTGTCGATCTTTGATACCGATCCGGTGCGCGCCGAAGGTCTGGCCAAGCTGGTCGCCACCAACCGTCCGGGCACCAAGACGCAGGCTGTCAGCGACAGCGCCGCGCTCTTTGCCGAGGACAAGCCCAACGGCGTGGTGAACTGCACCCCCATGGGCATGGCCAAGCTGCCGGGCATGGCCATTGATGCCGATTTGATCGAAGCCGACCTCTGGGTCGCGGATATCGTGTATTTTCCGCTTGAGACCCAATTGATCGCGACCGCGCGCGCCAAGGGCTGCCGCGTCCTGCCCGGTTCGGGCATGGCCGTGTTCCAAGCGGTGCGCGCCTTCGAACTGTTCACCGGACGGCCCGCCGATCCGGTTCGCATGAAGGCGACATTCGACGCCTTCGACCTGGCCGCTGAAAAGACGGCCGACACGAAACGCTGAGGGAGGAATTCATGCGTTCTATCACAAAGACTCTGCTTGCTGTCACCGCACTCTGCGGCAGCCTCGCCGCCACCACCGCTGGCGCTCAGACGCTGCGCGTTGCGCACGTGGATCCCGATGAGTGGACCGGCTCGAAGAAAGGCGCCGCGGCGCAGATCTTCAAGAACATCGTCGAGGGCGAGTCGGATATGACCGTCGAGCTGTTCCCGGCGGGCGCGCTTGGCAACGAAGACGAACTGGTCGCGCAGGTGCAGGATAACCTGACGCAGGTCGCGCTGGTGTCTGGCGCCATGTCGAAGGTCTGCCCGGCGGCCTCGGTGCTGGATATTCCCTACACCTTCTCGTCGGCCACCATCGCATGGGACGTTCTGGACGGCGAGTTCGGCGACGCGCTTGCCGAGCATTGCCTCGAGCAGACCGGCCTGCGCACGCTGGCCTATGGGGAAACCGGCTTCCGCAACTTCACCAACAACACCCGCGAGATCAAATCGCCCGCGGATATGGAAGGCCTGAAGTTCCGCGTGCAGCCGATCCCGCTTTACGTTGAGATGGTCAAGGGCCTCGGCGGTGAGCCGACCCCGATCGCATGGACCGAACTGCCGAACGCGCTGTCGACCGGTGTTGTCGACGGTCAGGAAAACCCAGTTGGCGTGATCTACAACAACGGCCTGCACAAGCTGCAGCAGTACATGACCCTCGACGGTCACGTGTATGCCGCCGACTTCATCGTGATTTCGGACGAGTTCTACGACATGCTTGAGCCGGCGCAGCAGGAAGTTGTCGCCAAGGCCGCGCGCATCGCCGGCAACATGGGCCGCGCGATCCAGCAGTGGAACACCGCGCAGGGCGTGGGTGCCGTTCAGGAAGAAGGCATGCAGGTCTACGCACCGACCGCCGACGAGATTGCAGCCTTCGCCGAAAAGGCGCAACCTGCGGTCATCGAATACCTCCGCGGCGAGCTGGGTGACGATGCCGAGTGGATCGACCGTCTGCAGACCGCCGTCTCCGACGCCGCGCAGTAATCCGCGACCCCAAATGCCGGGCCGCGTCTTCGCGGCCCGGTTTTTCTTTACGGCCTGCCCCGCAGGTCCGCATTTTGGCCCGTGCGCTCGGGCCTTGTCTTCGGAGGAGCCACGATGGATCGTCTCACCCGTGCCGCGCGATGGTTTTTTGCCTTCGGCGCCGGCCTCAGCATGGCGCTGGTCTTTCTCATCATCTTCGTCAATTCGATCCGGCGCTATGCCATCGGCCGCTCTGTGCCGTGGGGCGAGGAACTGCCGATCTACCTGACGATCTACGGCGTGATGTTCGGCCTTGCGCTGGCCTATCTGAGCGACAGCCACATCCGCTTCACCGTGATCTCCGACATGATGCCCAAGCGCGTGCGCCATTGGGTGTTCGCCGCCGCCGACGTCATGGGCGTCGTCGCGGGCCTCGCGCTGGCCTATGCCGGGCATGTCTTCGCCCTGCGCCGCGGCGACGTCGACTCCTCGGGGCTGAAGGCCACCGCCGACGCGCTGGCGCAAAGCACCGGCATCGAAGCACTGGTCTGGCTCGGCAAGGTCGGCCCCTATCAATACGCCGTGGCCTTTGGCGGAGCGATCCTCGCCATCGCGGCGGCCCTGAAACTGATCCAGCGGCTGACCGGCCGCACGGAGGTCTGAGCCAATGGTCTACATCATTCTGATCGGCGGCCTGCTGGCCGGTGCCCCCATTGCCATCGCGATCATAGCGGCGCTGCTCTACTTCATGGCCACCGGCGAGGCGCCCTACACGCTGCGCATCGTGCCCACCGAGATCTACAAGGGTCTCAACTCCTTCCCGCTGCTGGCCATTCCGCTGTTCGTTCTGGCCGGCGAGCTGATGAACGAAAGCGGCATCACCGGCCGTATCATCGCATTTGCCAACGTTCTGGTGGGCCGCATGCGCGCCGGCCTCGCGCTGGTCAACATCTGGGCCTCGGTGATTTTCGCGGGCCTGTCGGGCTCCGCCGTGGCCGACACCTCGGCGATTGGCCGCGTGTTCATTCCCGAGATGGAAAAGCACGGCTATGACCGCAGCTTCGCCGCGGCGCTCACTGCAGCCTCCTCGGTGATCGGCCCGATCATCCCGCCGTCGATCCCGGTGATCATCTATGCGCTGATCGTCTCGGGCGTGTCGGTTCCGGCACTGTTCCTTGCGGGCGTGGTCCCCGGCATCCTGCTGGCGGTCTTTCTGTCGGGTTACGTCATGCTGACCGTCAAGGTAGACACCAGCAAACAGACCGGCGACCTCGGCGGGCCGTCCAACGGTAAAGCGCTGCTGCAGGGCATCCTGCCGCTGCTGATGCCGGTGCTGGTTGTGGGCTCGATCCTGATGGGCATCGTCACCCCGACCGAAGCCGCAAGCTTCGCCGTCGGCTATGCGCTGATCCTCGGCCTCTTCGTCTACCGCAACATCCGGCTCAAGGCCCTGCCCCGCATCTTCTCGGGCGCAATGCGCGACAGCGCGGTGATCCTGATCATCATCGCGGCGGTCTCGGCGGCGAACTGGCTGCTGACCTACAACCGCGTGCCCAACATGCTGACCGACTGGGTGCTGACCAACGTCGACAGCCAGACCACCTTCCTGCTGGCCGTGATCGTGCTCTTCCTTTTCGTGGGCCTGTTCCTCGAAGGTATCGCGGCAATGCTGGTGCTGGTGCCGATCCTGCATCCGATCGCCGTGTCGATGGGTGTTGATCCGACGCACTTCGGCATTCTGGTCATCTTCAACCTGATGATCGGCCTGATCACGCCGCCGCTTGGCTTGTGTCTGTTCGTCGCCGAAGGTGTGGCAAACGTCGGCATGGCGCGGCTTATCCGCTCGATCATGCCGTTCTTCTTCGTCGAACTGCTGGTGTTGTTCATCCTGACCTTCATGCCCGAAACGGTCATCTGGCTGCCGCGGGTACTTGGCTACTGAGGAGGGAATTCCCATGAAAACCGCGATTGCCACCGTCTCGATCTCGGGCACACTGCCCGAGAAGCTCGAGGCCATCGCCGCCGCCGGTTTCGACGGAGTGGAAATCTTCGAGCAGGACTTCATCGCCCATGACGGCGGCGCCCGAGAGGTCGGCCGGATGATCCGCGACCACGGGCTGGAGATCCCGCTGTTCCAGCCTTTCCGCGACTTCGAGTGCCTGCCCGAGCCGCTTCGCTCCAAGGCCTTCGACCGTGCCAAACGCAAGTTCGACGTGATGCAGGAACTGGGCACCGATCTGATCCTGATCTGCTCGTCGGTGCATCCGCGCAGCCTCGGCGGTATCCAGCGTGCGGCCGATGATCTGGCAGAGCTTGGCGAGATCGCCAAGGCCCGCGGCATCCGCGTCGGATACGAGGCGCTGGCATGGGGGCGGCACATCAACGATCACCGCGACGCGTGGGAAATCGTGCGCCAAGCCGACCATTCCAACGTCGGCATCATCCTCGACAGTTTCCACACGCTGGGCCGCAAGCTCGATCCTGAGTCGATCCGGTCGATCCCCGGCGAAAAGATCTTCTTTGTGCAACTGGCCGACGCCCCGGCGATCGAAATGGACCTGCTCTACTGGTCGCGACACTTCCGCAACATGCCCGGCGAGGGCGATCTGGACGTGAAGCGCTTCATGCAGGCGGTCATGGCCGCAGGGTACACCGGGCCGGTCAGCCTCGAGATCTTCAACGATCAGTTCCGCGGCAGCAACGCCCGCGCCACGGCGCAGGACGGCTATCGCTCACTTATCGCGCTCATGGACGACGTGCGCCGCGCCGAGCCCGAGACGAAGGTCGACATGCCCGTGATCCCGCCGCGTGTGCGCGCCGAGGACGTCAGCTTTGTCGAGTTCGCCGCGCGCGATGGCGAGGTCGAGACGCTGACCTCGATGCTGCGCACGCTGGGCTTTCGCAACGCCGCCACGCACCGCAACAAGGCGATCACGCTTTGGCAGCAGGGCGATGTGCGGATCGTGGTGAACTCGGAAACCGAGGGCCACGCCGCACATGTCTGGAACACACGTGGCCTCTCGGTCTGCGACATCGGTCTGCAGGTGTCCTCGGCGCATGACACGGTCGAACGCGCCACGGCGCTCGGCTCGCCGACCTTCTCGCAACCCACCGGCCCCGGCGAGTTGGCGATCCCGGCGATCCGCGGCCTTGGGGGCTCGGTGATGCATTTCATAGACGCCACCAGCGGCCTCGACGAGGTCTGGGACGTGGAATTCGAAGCCACCGCAGAGGCCGATGCCTCCGAGGCGGGCATCACCCATGTGGATCACCTCGCGCAGACCATGTCTTACGAGGACATGCTGAGCTGGACGCTGTTCTACAGCACGCTCTTCGACATGGAGAAATCGCCGATGGTCGATGTGATCGACCCGGACGGGCTGGTGCGCAGTCAGGTGGTGGAAAGCGACGCGGGGCGGCTCAAGATCACCCTCAACGGCGCCGAAACGCACCGCACGCTGGCGGGCCGCTTCCTTGCCTCGACCTTCGGCGCTTCGGTGCAGCACATCGCGCTGTCGACCGACGACATCTTCGCCAGCGTAGCGCAGATGCAGAAGCTCGGCTTCGAGCCGCTGCCGATCCCCGGCAATTATTACGACGATCTGGCAGCGCGGTTCGACATGCCCGAGGGGCTGCTGGAGCGTCTGCGGGCAGGGAATATTCTATACGACCGCGAGGGCGAGGCGGAGTTCTTCCAAGTCTACAGCCGCGCCTTCGCGGGCGGCATGTTCTTCGAAATCGTCCAGCGCGGGCCAGGCTACAAGGGATTCGGCGGGCCGAACGCGCCCTTCCGCATCGCCGCGCAAAAGCGCCTTGGGCCGAGCAAGGGCATCCCGCAGGCCTGAGCGCCGCACCGCAGCAAAGAGAGACGCCCGCCGCTTCATTCGGCGGGCGTTCTTATTTCTGGCGCCTTGGATCAGGTCTTCGAAAGGTTGGCGCGCGAAGAACTGCATGGGCCGTTTCTCTGAGGCATTGAGCAGCTGAGGTCCACCCTCTGCCCCCTCTTGCCGTTTCCCAGCACCGCTTTGACGAGCCCTGTCACCATAGCGTTGCGGTGCTCATCAACAGGTCTTGCACCGGGGCTTGCTTCGGGGCTCGTACGCGGGCTTGCCGCTTGGGCTTTGCGTCAGCCGCCGAAGGTCTCCATGAAAAGCCGTTTCACCGTCGCCGGATCGCAGGACAGCGCGATGTCGACCTCGGGACGTCCTGTGCAGCGCAGCGTGTTGCCGATCTCGGGGCCGTCCAGCGTCACCCGCAGCGGCGCGCGCTCGGTGCCGACGATATCGGGCATCACGCAGGCCATCACCGCAAGCGGATCGTGCAGCCCGCAGCCCTCCACCCCGACCGAGCGGTAGAAATCGAGGTAGAAGTGGCTCATCTCGCGCAGGAAAGCGCCGTGCGCCGGGTCGCGCCGTTCCAGTTCGGCAAAATCCTCGGCGACGAGCAGCACCTGCATCGTCACGTCCAGGCCCACCATGCAGATGTTCGCACCGCTCTGCAGCACGATGTCGAGCGCATGCGGATCGTGGTAGGTGTTGGCCTCGGCATGGGGGGAAATATTGCCCGGCGCGTCCAGTGCGCCGCCCATGAAGACGATCCGCTTCACATTGCCCGCGAACTCCGGGTCGAGACGGATGGCATCGGCGATATTGGTGATCGGGCCGATCGGGCACAGCACCAGCTCGCCCTTGTGCGTCCGCGCCATACGCACGAGGAACTCCGCCGCGCTTTCGTCGAGCTTGCGGCCTTTGGGGGTCATTTCGGGCAGACCGCCGAAGCCTTCGGGTCCATGCACGTGATGGCTGGGCGTCGCGGGCGGCAGGTCCAGCGCTTTGGCCGCGCCCTGCGCCACGGGAATGTCGAGCCCGGCGCGTTCGACAAGGTAGAGCGCATTGCGCGTCGCCTGTTCGACCGTGACATTGCCAAAAACCGTGGTGAGCCCCAGAAGGTCGATCTCGGGATGCGCCGCGGCGTAGAGGATGGCAAGGGCGTCATCGACGCCCGGGTCGGTATCGATAATGAGTTTCATGCGTCGGTCCAGCTTCGTGGGCGCCGGGCGGGCGAAGGCCGCGCGCCAGTCAATGTCGCACCGATCTACCGCGCCCCAGCAGACAGGGGAACCGGGAAATCTGCGCGCGAACAAATGCGCAGCGCCTAAGGGTATCGCGGGTGTGTTGGGAGGGGGTACGCGGCGATCCCAGGGAGGAGGAGAGGGATCGCCGCCAATTTCCGGAGCTCAGGGAGGAGGAGAGAGCCCCAGGAAACCCGTTGACGCATCGCTGCGTCATGAGAAGAAGCTAGCCAATGCTGCGCCGCCGCACAATGGTCAGCTTTGCAGACCTGTCCTGACGTGGCTGCATGGCAACAGGTCGGGGTGCCTTCCAGTGGACCCTTTGCCTGGGGGACATCGACTGGGGCTTCGACTGGGGGCATCGGCTGTCGCCCCTGGACCCCGCAGAAGTTCCGCCCCCGCAAGGTGCGGAGCGTTGGTCCAGATCCAGCCAAAGGCAATAGCCTCAGCACATCATGGCCGCCACCGCAGTCGCGCGTAACTGCTCATACAATGAGCAAATGCGCCGGGCAGGAACTGGAATGGCAGTTGCAGCGAAAAAAAACGCTACGCACGGGTTGCGCGATGATGCAGCGTTCTTAGCTAGCAGGGTGCGATATCCGGCCGCCCCAAACCCTCCCGCGGGGCGACCGGATCGCTGAAGATGGCCACTCCTCCCAAAGCGCCATCTTGCTGGTCGATCTGCTGAGCGCGCTGCGCCAGTGGACCGACCGGAATGTCGTGTCTGGGACACAACACATGAAGAATTGGTGACTGTCCAGTGATTTTTCACCGGCAGACGCGGCGTCACCGCCTTCTTTTTAAGCGCTCGGCGAGAAATCCAAGCGAAAGCAGAACACTCGCGGCGCCACGATTTTGCCGACCGATCCGCCCTCGGCGGTGGCAATCCCTGTGATCGCAGGGGTTTGAAAGCCGCGCGTCGAGGCCTATACCAAGGACGAGCCGCCACGGAGCGGCGAACGACCAAGCCTTGCTAGGAGCCCGGACCATGCCCAACCCCACCGCCGCCATGCTGGTCATCGGAGACGAAATCCTCGCCGGGCGCACCCGCGATTCGAACATGCACTATCTTGCGCAGGAGCTGACCAAGCACGGCGTCGATCTGCGCGAGGCGCGCATGGTCTCCGACGATCATGCCGCCATCGTCGCCGCCGTTACCACCCTGCGCGAGACCTATGATCACGTCTTTACCTCGGGCGGCATCGGGCCCACCCATGACGACATCACTGCCGACGCCGTGGCAAATGCCTTCGGCGCCTCGATTGGTGTGCGGCAGGACGCTTATGATCTTCTGGCGGCGCATTACGAACGCTCCGGGCGCGAGTTCAATGAGGCGCGCCAGCGCATGGCGCGCATCCCGGAAGGCGCCACGCTGATCGACAACCCGGTGTCGATCGCGCCCGGTTTCACCCTTGGCAACGTGCACGTCATGGCCGGGGTGCCCTCGGTGTTCGAGGCGATGCTTGCGTCTGTTCTGCCCAAGCTGACCGGCGGCGCGCCGCTGCTGTCGCAATCGCTGCGGATTGAGCGCGGAGAGGGCGAGATCGCCGGGCCGCTGGCCAAGCTGGCCGCCGACTTCGCCGATCTTTCCATTGGCTCCTACCCGTTCCAGAAAGATGGCATTTACGGCGCGAACATCGTCATCCGGGGCGCCGACGGCGCGCGGGTCGATGCGGCGATGACGCGCCTTGCCGAGCTCTTTCCGCAAGGCTAGCGGCAGCGATTGCCCTCGTCCGCCGCAGCCGCCATAGATGGAGCCAACGACGTAACCCGTACCGGCCGCGCCGCCGCCAGAGTGCCCAGATGACGCCAGACCTGCCCAGTCTCTACGCCACGATAGATGCCACATGGCCCGCCGCATCCAAGGTGGCCGCGGGCCCCTGGCTGCTAAGGCAGGGCGGCGGCGGCGGCAAACGGGTGTCGTGCATCACCGCCGAGGATGGCTGGAGCCCCGACGATCTGCAGGCCGCCGAACAGGCGCAGCGGATGATGCAGCAGCAGCCGCTGTTCATGATCCGCGCTGGTGAGACCGCGCTTGACGTGGCGCTTGAATCGCGCGGCTACGAGGTGATCGACCCGGTCAATATCTGGGCCTGCCCGATCACCCGGCTGACCGAGACGCCGCCGCACCGGATGAGCGCGTTTTCGCTGTGGGAGCCGCTCGCCGTGATGCGCGAGATCTGGGCGTCGGGCGGGATCGGGCCGTCGCGTGTGGCGGTGATGGAACGCGCCGAGTGCCGCAAGACCGGGCTTTTTGGGCGGGTGTCGGACAAGCCCGCAGGGGCGGGCTATTGCGGCCTCCACGATGGCATCGCCATGGTGCATGCGCTCGAGGTTCTGCGCGCCCATCGCGGCAAGGGCGTGGGCAAGGCGATGATGCGCCGGGCGGCACTCTGGGCCGAGGAGCGCGGCGCGAAATGGATGTCTGTGGTCTGCCTTGAAGACAACGCTGCGGCGAACGGCCTCTATGCTTCCCTCGGGATGGTGCTTGTGGGACAGTACCATTATCGCATCCAGCCCGGGATCTGAGCGCATGACCAAGGACCTGCCCACCGCCCTCGACCTGCCGATGGTCGACCCGCTGCCAGAGCGCACGCAGAAATACTTCGATGTCTGCCAAGACAAGCTTGGCATGGTGCCGAATGTCCTGAAGGCCCATGCTTTCGACATCGCCAAGCTCGACGCGTTCACCGCGATCTACAACGAACTGATGCTGGCGGACTCGGGGCTGTCAAAGCTGGAACGCGAGATGATCGCGGTGGTGGTCTCGTCGATCAACCGCTGCTTCTATTGCCTCACCGCCCATGGTGCCGCCGTGCGCGATCTCTCGGGCGATCCGCAGCTGGGCGAGATGCTGGTGATGAACTGGCGCGTCGCCGACCTGCCGCACCGCCAGCGCGCCATGCTGAGCTTTGCCGAGAAGATGACCAAGAACAGCGCCGAGATCGCCGAGTACGACCGCGAGGCGCTGCGCGACGCGGGCTTCTCTGAGCGCGACATCTGGGACATCGCCAATGTGGCGGGCTTTTTCAACATGACCAACCGGGTGGCCAGCGCCACCGATATGCGACCGAATGACGACTACCACGCGCAGGCGCGCTAAGCGCCTCCTCCCTGCCCTCGCGCTGGCGCTGCTGCCCGCAGTCCCGGCGGCGGCGCTCAATCTGGAACTGCCGCCCACTGCCCGGCTGACCGAAGAGCGCATCACCGACCCCGGCAGCTATGCCGTGCCGATCGCCCCTTGGACCGAGATGGAAGGCTTGCCCACCACTGCCGTCGAGGGGCGCGTGCAGCGACAGGCGTGGCGGCTCGACGCCTCGGGCCTGACGGTGCTGCAGATCGTCGATCCGCTGCGCAGCCAATTGCAGGCGGCGGGCTGGGACATCCTACTGGACTGCGACACGCGGGCCTGCGGCGGCTTTGACTTTCGCTTCGCGACCGAGGTGATGCGTGGTCCGGCGATGTATGTCGACCTGACCGCCTTTCGCTTTGTGTCGGCGCGCGGTCCCGACGGCGAGGTGTTGACCGCGCTGGCCAGCCGCGGCCCCGCCGCCGGGTTCCTGCAATTGATCCGGGTCACGCCCCTGGCAGAGCAGACGCCGCCCCCGTCCGCCACCGAAACCGCAGCGACGGACAGCGGCGCCGAGCCCCTTCCAGAAGCTCCGGTGGTCGCCACCGCCGGGCGGGACCTGATCGACACGCTTGAAGAACAGGGCCACGCGATCCTGCGCGATCTTGCCTTTGCCTCGGGCGATGACGCGTTGGAAGAGGGGTCGATCGACTCGCTCGACCGGCTTGCCGTGTTCCTGAGGGAAGACCCGGCGCGGCGTGTGCTTTTCGTCGGACATACCGATGCCACCGGCTCGGCCGAAGCGAATGTCGCCATTTCGCGGCAGCGCGCCAATGCCGCGCGCAGCTACCTGCGAACGCGCCACGACATTCCGCCCGAGCAGATGGAGGCCGATGGCGCTGGCTATCTCGCCCCTGTGGCGAGCAATCTTATCGAAGAAGGCCGGGAAGCGAACCGCCGGGTCGAAGTGGTGCTCTTGCCGGCGGTCGAATAATCGCCGCCCGGGCGTCGGGGGGCTCGCGCCTCAGGGCACCAGATCGCCGACACGCCCGGAAACCGGCGCGCCCTGCTCGCGCAGGACCTTGTCCAGATACGCTTCGAACTGCATGGCAAGCTCTCGCGCTGCGCCACCAACCTCGGTGCGCGAGACCACCACGCGGCGCTCGGAATCGTAGTCGGGCAACACGCGGGTCAGACGCCCCACTCCCAGATCCCGCGCCACAACGTAATCCGGCAGGCAGGCGATCCCGAGACCGGCGAGGCAGGCTTCGAGCACAGTGCGCGTGTCGGCCAGTTCGATCCGGCGTTCGGTGGTCACCGGTGTCACCGCGCCGCGACGGTCGGTCAGCGTCCAGATCACGCTCTCCTGCTCCGCGGGCAGATGCAGCAGCCGGTGGCTCGCCAGATCGCTGGCGCTGTCGGGCCGGCCTTGGGTTGCAAGATAGAGCGAGGAGGCCACGACCACATGCGTGCTGACCGCCAGCGGGCGGCCCTCCATGTCCTCGCCGGTCTCGTTTGACAGGCTCAGGTCGCAGTCCTCGGTGCCCGGCGCTTCGAACACGATCGAGGCGTCGGGGTGCGAGGTCAGAAAACGCCCAAGCCGCGGCAGGATCATGTGCTCGACCAGTTCGGCCGGGGCCGAGACCCGGAGCGCGGCCTGCTGCGGCTCTGCCAGAGCGCGCGCGCAGGTGTCGGCCCAATCCGCCTCGGCCAGCAGTTGCCGGGTCCAGCGATAATAATGGTTGCCTTCGGTGGTCGGGCGAACCTGCCGTGTGGTGCGTTCGAATAGCTTTAGCCCAAGTCGCCGTTCAAGCGCCGCGACATTCTTTGACACCGCCGCTTTCGACATACCGAGCGCTTCTGCTGCAGCGGTGAACCCGCCGTGATCCATCACATGCGTGAACGCGCGCAACTCGGCAAACTTATCCATTCCGACTCTCCAACAACCTTCGGGGCTATTCTCCCGCCGCGGCTTATGTAGTCTAGACGACAGTTTTTCAACATTGTTAATTACAGTGTTACTGACAATGTCATGGACTTTCCTTAAATGTGCCGTAATCTCAGTCACATGAGCCACAAACCTACCCGCCACCGCAGCAAGGAAGAGAAAAGCGCCGCCACACGGGCCCGGCTGATTTCCGCCGCCCGCCGCCTTTTCGATGAGCAGGGCTACCACAATGTCTCGGTTACCGAGATCGCCCGCGCCGCTGGTGTGACCCACGGCATGATCCACGTCTACTTCCATTCGAAGGCCGGGCTGCTTTACGCGCTGATCCAAGACAATAACGCCGCGCAGATAGATGAGCTTTCGGGTTCGCTGAACAGCTGTGCGACATTCGAAGACAAGCTGCGCCACATCGTGACCGTCTACACCGAGCATGATCTGGAAGATCCACAGCTCATGGCGGTGATGCAGGGATACTACTGGCAGTGGCCCGTCGCCACCGAGGCGGACAATCGCGAGCAGTTGCGGCAGGCTTTAGCGCCGCTGTGGCAGGCATTGCGCGACGAACCGCGCTTTGCGCAGTGCAGCGACGAGCAACTCGACGATGCGGTCGATACGTTCTACGCGATCTACTCCCACGGGCTGCGGCCCGCGGTTTATAATGATGCCACCGCCGCGGCCTGTGCCGAGCGGATCATCACGCGCGCGCGGCTACTCTTCGATGGCCTGTCCTTGCACGTGTCGGGCGCCGCCGCCCCGGCCCAGTTGAATGCGCGAAATAGCGGCGCGGCATAAAAAACGCCCCGGCAGAACCGGGGCGCAGGTTGGCTTGAAAAGATCAGCCTGAGGAAAACACACTCACCAGTTCTGCGGTCCCTTGTCGACAAAGGCGTGGACAAGGAAATCGATGAACGCGCGGACTTTTGGCTGGGTAAACCGGCCCGGCGGGTAGACCGCGTAGATGCCCTGCGTCTCGACCGGAAGGTCCGGAATGGCATCCTCGACCAGCCCCTGCTTCATCGCGTCGGCATAGAGGTACGAGGGCAGATAGGCGATCCCCAGCCCTGCGATACAGGCGTTCAGCAGCGACTGGCCGTCATTCACCGACAGCCAGCCCGCCGTACGCACCTGCCGCTTTTCGCCTGACGGCGCGGTGACCTTCCAGACGTTGCCCGAGGATTGGTTGGAATAGTGCAGCAGCTTGTGCTCGTTCAGATCGTCGATGCGCATGGGGCGCCCGAACTTCTGAAAATACGAGGGCGACGCGATCATCCGCTTGGTGGTGTCGGTCAGCTTGCGGGCGCGCAGCGTGCTGTCTTCCAACTCGCCGATCCGGACCGCCATGTCGAAGCCTTCCGAGATCAGTTCGACATAGCGATTGTTGAGCACCATGTTGACGGTGATATCGGGAAATTCAGCAAGGAATTCGCCCAGCACCGGGCTGAGGTGGTTCACCCCGAAATCCGTGGCGACGGAGATCCGGAGCAGGCCAGAGGGCGCCGATTGCATCGATGTGACCAGCGCATCGGCCTCGCCCGCATCGTTCAGCACCCGGCGGGCACGGTCATAATAGGCCAGACCGATCTCGGTCGGCGAGACGCGGCGCGTCGTGCGGTTCAGCAGGCGGGCGCCGAGCCGGGCCTCGAGCGACGACACGTGTTTCGAGACGGCGGACTTCGAGATTCCCATCTTCTTGGCCGCGTCCGTGAACCCGCCTTGGTCCACGACCATGGCAAAGGCCTCCATTTCGGTCAGTCGATCCATACCCGTCACCTCGTTATGCGCGTCTGACCTTGGTATCGCGCCGGATTGGGGCAGGACTTGGACAGTGCGGAGACAATATCGGGGTTTTAGCGGGCACTGTGCCTGTCCACGAAACCCGGCGGTAAAATGTGCCGAAGCACTGTTTCCGGGCTTAAGACGACGCCGCCCGCTGAGGCTTTGCCCGACACAATCCTCGCCTTCCTGCAAGATATCCAAGTCGCGCGCCGCGCCAAATACGACGGTCCTGCGGCGCGTCGGCGGACCGCCGAAGCACAAGCCGCGGGTTCGGCACGGCGGCTGGCCGCAAAAAGACCGCGCCGGAAGAACCGACGCGGCCAGTGGTCACAAGGCGGTACGGAAGGGTCAGGCCGCCTTGCGATCATGTTGACCTTCTTCGACCTCCTCGACGATTTTCGAGACGAAGGCCTTCAGGTCGTTCGGATTACGGCTGGTGATGATGCCCTTGTCGCAGGCCACCTCTTCGTCCACCCAATCGCCACCGGCATTCACCACGTCGGTCTTGATCGAGTGGAACGAGGTCACCTCGCGCCCTTTCACGATGCCGGCCTCGACCAGCACCCACGGGCCGTGGCAGACAGCCGCGATCACCTTGCCCTCGTTGTGGAAATCTTTGACGAGGTTGATCACGTCGGCGTCCGCGCGCAGCAGGTCAGGGTTGATCTGGCCACCGGGGATCACCAGCGCGTCGTAGTCGTGCGAGTTGATGTCCGAGACCTTGGCGTCGGCCTCGGCCTCACGACCCCAGTCCGTGCCTTCCCAGCCTTTGATGCTCTGGCCGTCGAGCGTGGCGACGTGAACGTCGGCACCCTTCACGCGCAGTTGGTCACGCGGGAATTCCAGTTCCGACTGCTCGAAACCATTGGTGGAAATGATCAGGATCTTTGCGTTGCTGATGGCGGTCATGAGTTGCCTCCTTCCATCTGTCTTGCGATGCGGCGCCATATGTGGCGCGTCTGAAGGTGCAACGGGATCGCCCCGCCGCCTGTTCCGAATTTCGCGGACACGGGTTTTTGAAGGCGATCTGGGAACCGGAGGCACCATGGCCCCCCGGCAGACGCGGCGCGCCATTGAGACAGCTGCGCGTCAGGCGCGGGCGCTGCGGGCCCACGGCTCGGCCCCCTTCACGTCGACAAAGACGCGGTACACGGAACCGGTGGCGGTGATGTACATGCGCTGCCCGTCCGGTCCGCCGAAGCAAAGATTGGCCACCACTTCGGGCACGAGAATCTTGCCCAGCAGCGTGCCGTCGGGCGCGAAGCAATGCACCCCGTCGCCGGCCGAGGACCACAAATTGCCCTCCACATCGCAGCGCATGCCGTCGGGCAGCCCACAGTCGAGCGTGGCAAAATCGCCGAGCGGAGACACGCTGCCAGCCGCAACCGCAAACTGCCGGATCACCGGCGGAACGCTGTCGTCATGGCTCGAGCCGCTTTCGGCGACATATAGAACGGACTCGTCGGGCGAGAAGCACAGGCCGTTGGGTTGCGCGAAATCCGAGATCACCGGCTCCGGCGCACCGCCCTCGGGCGGAATGCGAAAGACATGGCGGGCGGATTGCTCGGGCTCGGCGCGGTTGCCCTCGAAATTCGAGATGATGCCGTAGGTCGGATCGGTGAACCACACGGCGCCGTCGCGGCTCACCACCACATCGTTCGGTGAGTTGAGCGGTTTTCCCTGATACGTTGCGGCCAGCACGCTGAGCGACCCATCGTATTCGGTCCGCACCACGTCCCGCGCGCCGTGCCGACATCCCACCAGACGCCCCCAGGGATCGCGGGTGTTGCCATTGTTGAACTGGCTCTGCTCGCGGAAGACGCTCAGCCCCTGCCCCTCGGTCCACTGGTACAAGGTCTGCGAGGGGATCTCGGAGAAGATCAGCGCATTGCGATCACCGAACCAGACCGGCCCCTCGGTCCATGTGAACCCGGTACACAGCTGTTCGAGCTTGCCCATCGGGTGCACGAGGCGGCGGAACCTCTCGTCATGAATCTCCAGATGCTCAGGCGTGCGGATCATCGCGGGACTCTCCTCGTGCTGGCGGCAATGACGATGCCGATGATGATGAGACCGGTCAGCACCATGCGCACCCCGGCGCCCGCGCCGTAAGAGTTGAGCATGGAGACAACGAGAAACATGAAGAGCGACGCGCCCCAGACGCCGGGCACGTTGGAAAAGCCCCCGGCGATGGAGGTGCCGCCGATGACCACCACGGCGATCGACATCAGCAGGTATTCCGCCCCCATGTTGAGCGCCGCGCCGCCCGAGAAGCTGGCCAGCAGGTAGCCCGCGATTGCAGCAAAGACGGTGACGGCCACATAGGTGGCGGCACGCACCGCCTCGACGGGAACGCCTGCCAGCCGCGCGGCGCGCAGGTTCTGCCCCGAGGCGAGCAGCCAGCGCCCCCAGACCGAGCGTTCCAGCAGCACCCAGATCAGGATCGACAGGCCCAGCCCCACCAGCGCCACGTTGGGAATCCCAAGCGTGCGCCCGGTGGCAAACTCGGCCAGCCCGGCGGGCGGCTTGATGCGCAGGCCGCGGTTCGACCAGATTGCCAGCGACTGATAGACCAGCGAGGCGGCGAGCGTTGCGATGATCGGCGGCAGGCGCAGCAGGTAGATCAGCGCAAAATTCGCCAGCCCGGTGCCAAGCCCCACGAGCACCGCCACGCCCAGCCCCATCCACGCCGTGCCGGGGTCCGAGCCCATGGCCTTCAGCGCCAAGGTGCCCGACAGCGTCATGGTGGCCGGGATCGACAGGTCCACATTGCCCGGCCCGAGCGTGATCACCAGCATCTGTCCAAGCCCCACGATGGCGGCAAAAGCCCCGAAGCTGAGTGCGGCGTAGGCCAGTTCTCCGGCGCCGCGCCCCTCGGTCAGCGCGACGGTCAGCGCGAAGGCAGCGACGGCGGCGACCCAGGACCAGAGCCAGGGTTTCTGTATCAGTTTCATGCGCGCCTCCTCACGCCTGCGCGTCGCGGCGGGTGAACAGAAGCCGCGCCGTCAGAACAAGGATCAGGATCGCCCCCTGCGCGCCGATCTGCCAATCGGGCGACAGCCGCAGGAAGCTCAGGAACGAGGCCGCCAGCGTCAGCGTCAGGGCCCCGATCACCGCGCCCACCGGGCTGACCTTGCCGCCGGTGAACTCGCCGCCGCCAAGGATCACCCCGGCAATGCTCAGTAGCGTGTAGCGCAGCGCGATATTGGCATCGGCCGAGGTCGTCAGCCCGACCAGCGCCATGCCGGCAAACACCCCGAAGAGCCCCGCCAGCCCGTAGGCCAGCGCCTTCAGGCGCACCACTGGCCAGCCCGCGCGCTGCACCGAGCGGGCGTTGCCGCCGACCCCGCGCAGAACCGTGCCCAGCCCCGATCGGATGATCAGCAGATGGGTCACCACTGCGATGATCACCGAGGCGCAGACCGCCATGGGGATGTAGGGCGGCTTGACGGTCATCAGCGTGCGCAGCCAGCCGGGGCTCGCGCCGCCGGGCGACGGCAGGATGAACAGCGCCAGCCCGCCCCAGACGAAGGACATGCCCAGCGTCACCACGATGGCCGGCAGATCAAGCGCATGGATCACCGCGCCAAGCGCGGCGTAGCACAGCACCAGCGCCAGCAGGACCAGCACCCCAAGCATCGGGCTGTCGTTGAGGAAGGTCGCCGTCACGCAGGCCACCAGCGACACGAAGGCGCCGAGCGAGAGGTCGATGTCGTTGACCATGATGATCATCATCTGCGCGATGGTGGCCAGCGCGATCGGCACCGCGAGATTGAACAGCAGGTTCAGCCCGAAGTAGCTCATCGCCCGCGGCTGCATGTAGAAGGTCGCCGCCAGCAGCACCGCCAGCGAGACCACGGGCAGCAAGATCCGGTATTTCGCGAAAAACCCCATATCAGGCCCCTTCCATCTCGAACGAAGCCTCAAGGATGCGCTCCTCGGTGATCTGCGCGCCGGTCAGTTCGGCAGAGATCTCGCCGTTGCGGAAGACAAAGACGCGGTCACACTGGCAGACCTCTTCGGTCTCGGTCGAATACCAAAGGAAGGTACGGCCCTTGGCGGCCTCGGCGCGGATCATGGCATAGACGTCCTGTTTGGTGCCCACGTCGACGCCGCGCATGGGATCGTCCATCACCACAACCGGGGCGGCGGAGGCGAGCGCGCGGGCGAAAAGCACCTTTTGCTGGTTGCCGCCCGAGAGCGACAGGATGGGGTTGGTCACGTCCTCGGTGCGGATGCCGATGCGCTTTTTCCAATCCGCGACGATCTCGGCCTCGCGGGTCCGATCGACCATCCCGCGCCGCGCGATCTGCGGCAGGATCGAGATCGAGGCATTGCGCAGGATCGACCACAGCGGCAATACGCCATCCCTGCCCCGGTCCCCGGCGACAAAGACCATGCCCGCATCGCGCGGGCTGCGCCACGACGAGGTGGCGGCAAGGTAAAGCCGGGCCAGCGCCTCGGCCTGGCCATGGCCCGCCAGCCCCGACAGCCCGACAATCTCGCCCTTGCGGGCGCTCAGCCCTTCGGCGCTGCGCACCACCTCTTCGCCGTGGCTGCGGGCGGTTTCGGTGCTCGCGCCCTCGGCAGCCACATGGCCCATGGCATCCACCAGCCCCTGCCGGGTGAAGCCCCCGGCGGGTTTCTCGGCCACCACCTTGCCGTCCTTCATCACGAGGATGCGGGTGGCGACCTCGAAGATCTCGCCCAGCATGTGCGAGATGAAGATCACCGCGCCGCCCTGCGCGCAGAATGTCTTGATGTGGGCCAAAAGCTGATCGGCGATGCCGGCATCCAGCGACGAGGTGGGCTCGTCGAGGATAACCAGCTTCGCCTCGGTGCCGCGCGGGGCAAAGCCGATGGCGATCTCGACCATCTGCCGCTCGGCGATGGTCAGCGTGTCGACCGGCGCGTCGGCGTCGATGCCGTGACCGGGAAAGACCTGATCCAGCGCCGCGCGGATCTCGGCCCGCGCTGCGGCGCGCCAGTTGATGCCC
This sequence comes from Salipiger sp. ABF4_146, assembly GCF_056161345.1. Lineage (NCBI taxonomy): Bacteria > Pseudomonadati > Pseudomonadota > Alphaproteobacteria > Rhodobacterales > Roseobacteraceae > Salipiger > Salipiger sp. ABF4_146. The sequence goes on from NZ_JBSWYX010000008.1 coordinate 60,648, forward strand.
TTCAGCCGCGAATGCGAGATGCGCAGGTTCTCGGCCACCGTCAGGTTCGGGCAAAGCGACAGTTCCTGAAACACCGAGCGCACCCCGGCGGCCAATGCGCTGGCAGCGCCGGAGGCCGGAAAGGTGACGGTTCCCGAGGAGGGCGCGAGCCCGCCATTGACCACGTTGACGAGCGTGGATTTCCCGGCACCGTTGTGGCCGACAAGGCCAAGGCAGTCGCCGGGAGAGATGGACAGGCTCACGCCATCGAGCGCCCTGACCGGACCAAAGTGCTTGGCGGCCTCGGTCAGAGCGACGATCGGCGCAGCCGTGGGGGCTGCTGTACTCATAGGTGCTTACATCGCCTCGGAGATCACGGCCTTGGCATCTTCGAGCGTGTAGACCGTATTGGCCACCGAGCCCTCGGGCGTGTTCTCCAGCGCCTCGTCCAGCGTGTCCTGCGTCACCTTCAGGAAGGGCACGGTCAGGTCCTTGGGCACCTCGGCGCCGTCCAGCACCTGCTGCGCCACCCAGAACGCCAGCGAGGCCACACCGGGCGCGATCGACAGCGACATGGTCTCATAGCCATTGGCGTCGCGCTGTTCGGCCCACCATTGCATCTCGTCCTGACGGTTGCCGAGCACGATCAGCGGGGTGTCGCGACCTGCGGCCTTGAACGCCTGTGCCGCGCCGTAGCCGTCGCCGCCCTGTGTCACCACGCCGACCACATCGGGCAGCGAGGGCAGCACGCCCGCCACGGCCTTCTGCGCCACGTCCTGCGCCCAGTCCCCGTGCACCGAGCCGACGATCTCGAACTGGTCGTTCTCGCTCACGCCTTCTTCGATCCCGGCGTGGATCTCGTCATCCACGAAAACCCCGGCAAGGCCGCGGATCTCCAGCAGGTTGCCGCCCTCGGGCAGACGGGACGCAAGGTATTCGACCTGCTCTTTGCCCATCGCCTTGAAGTCCACGGCGATGCGCCATGCGCAGGGCGCGGTGACGATGCCGTCGAAGCTGACCACGGTGACACCCGCGTTGCAGGCCTCTTCCACCGCGCCATTCAGTGCCGTCGGCGAGGCGGCGTTGAGGATGATCGCGTCATAGCCCTGCAGGATCATGTTCTGGATCTGCGCTGCCTGTTCCGTGGCTTGGTTCTCGGAGGTGGTATAGGCATCCGCTGCGGCGACGACGCCCTCGTCCACCGCCTGCGCGCCGACCTCCTCGAAGGTCTGCAACATTGCCTGACGCCACGAGTTGCCCGCGTAGTTGTTCGACAGCGCAATGCGCTTGTCGGAGGTGTCGGCAAATGCGCCGCCTGCCGCCATGGCAAGCCCTGCCGCGCCGAGCAGCATCATTGTCTTGGTCATTTTCCCTCCCATGCGCCCTATTCCGGGCGCTCACTGGATGCCCGTCCTCCACGGGCCCGCTCATGCTGCCGCCACGGAAGCCGCCCGTAAAGTGTGCATCCCGCAGATCGCTTGCGGGGAACCGCAGGAAGACTGCGGGAAAAGGTGTTTTCTTCTGCGCCGGATCGCGCCATCTTGCGGAGACGCGCAAGAGGAGGCGCGGCGGGAGGGATCATGAAATCAGCGCAAGCGGCCATGGCCGCGCAAGGGGCCATCGTGCCCGACGCGAGCTTTGCGCCCGCGCCGGACCCGGATGTGCACCCTGTCTTTGAACGGATCGCGGCGCGGCTGTCCGACGAGGTCGAGATCAGCGCGGCGCTGGCGGCCATCGCGCCGCTGATCGCCGAGGTGATCCCCTTCACCCATGCCGACATCTGCCTGCACGACAGCCCCGGCTGGGTGGTCAGTTACGAAGCGGGGATAGAGACGCGCTGGTCGCAGCGTCGCACGCGGGTGCACTACTCGCCGGTGCGCGACCTGCTGCAGGGCCGCTGCGATCTGATGCTCAGCGCCAACGCCATGGAGGATCCGCGTTACACTTTCCCCGGCGCCTGCTGCGAGCCGATCCTCAATCACCGGCTGCGCGCCCGGATCAACGTGCCGCTGCGGGTGATGGGCGCGGTCATCGGCACGCTCAATATCTCGCACGAAACCGAAGGCTTCTATGGCCCCCAACACGTGCCGGTGCTGCGGCACCTTGGCAACCTTGTCGCACCTTGGTTCCACGCGCTGCACGCGGCCCGCTCGGCGCAGCAGGCGGCCCGCCTCCGCGCCGCGGCACAGGACGAGGCCGAGGGGCTGCGACAGGGCGCATTGGAACTCACCCAGACGCTCGAGCAAGAGCGTCAGCGCGTCGGCATGGATCTGCACGACCAGACCCTCGCCGACCTGACACGCATCCTGCGCGATCTCACCGGTGATGCCCCGCTGGACCGCGATATGCTGGCCGAACGGGTGACCGACACGATCGACGACCTGCGCGCGCTGATCGACACGGCAGTGCCGACGCTGCTCGATCTGTTCGGCTTCGCCCATGCGGTGCGCGTGCATCTGGAACGCGCGGTCGGGCCAGAACCGGTGGAAGTGGACGTCGAGGACGAGACCGACGGCGCGCCGGACCGGCTTGGCTCCACCGCGCGCACGGCGCTGTTTCGCATCACCCAAGAGGCGATCAACAATGCCGCCCGCCACGCCGAGGCGCGCCGTATTCTCGTCACCGTATGTTTCGAGCCGACCAACCGGCTGCGCGTCAGCATCAGCGACGACGGCACGGGCATCGGTCCCGAGGTGGGCCGCCGCTCGGGGCTGTCGCATCTGCGCACCCGCGCCCGGCTCATCGGCGCCGATCTGGAAATCGTGGCGGATCGCGGCACTCGCGTCACCGTCACCCTCGCGGAAACCCAAGAATGAAAGTCCTGTCCCAATGAAAGTCTTGCTTGTCGAGGACGACCAGTTTCACGCCTCCTACCTGCAGGACGCGCTTGCCGAGGCTCTGCCCGAGGTGACCGAAATGCTGCATGCCTCAAACGGTGCCGCCGGCGAGGCCGAAGCGCGTTCGGCGCGGATCGAGGCTGTGATCATGGATCTGCAGATGGACGGCCGCAACGGCATCGAGGCCGCGCGGGCGATCTGGGCCGAACGGCCGGGCACGCGCATCCTCTTTTGGTCGAACTATTCCGACGAGGCCTACCTGCGCGGCATCTCCCGCATCGTGCCCGAGGACAGCGCCTATGGCTACGTGCTGAAAACCGCCACCCGCGAGCGGCTGAAACTGGCGCTGCGCGCGGTGCTGCTGGAGGGGCAGATCATGGTCGACCGAGAGATTCACCGCCTGCAGCGCCGCAGCGCCTCGCCGCGCAATGCGCTCGATGACAGCGAATATGCTGTGCTGCTGGATCTGGCGCTGGGGCTGCAGGACAAGCTCATCGCCGAGCGCCGCGGGATGTCGCTGCGGACGGTGCAGAACCGGCTGCTGTCGCTCTATGACAAGCTGGGGGTGGATGGCGAGGACATGGGCCCGGCGCTCAACAAGCGGGTCAAGGCGCTGTCGCGGGCCTTCACCACGCGTACGCTGAACGTCGAGACGCTGGAGAGCGCGCAGCGCGATTACGAGCGCTGGCTGGCAGGGCGGGCAAGGTCGGTGCACTAAGGTGCCACGGGAGCCGGGCGGGCGCCGGCCCGTGGGGTGGCGCGGCAACGGTCAAGTTCGGCGCTTTATCCCCGCCAAGTCCGGACGACATCTGAGCGTTGTGCATCGACACCAAAGCGCCAGCCCGCCGGGACGGGCCGGCGCTCGCCCGGCGGCTTCGCCTTGTTTCCGGGCGGAGCAGCGCTTCGATCTCCTGTCGCCCTCCTCGCGCAAGGATCAGCCGCCCCTCACACACCCCCTTGGCGCAACCGTCCGGCAAGGCTACACCGACCTTCCCAAGACCCAGAGGAGGCCGCCCCCGTGTTGACCAAGCCCGTGGACACCCAGACCCGCATCGCCAGCACCATCGCGCGTGAAATTCAGGCCAGCCCCAAGCAGGTGACGGCGGCGGTCGAACTGCTCGACGGCGGAGCTACGGTGCCGTTCGTGGCGCGCTACCGCAAAGAGGTCACCGGCGGACTCGACGACACGCAGTTGCGCAACCTCTCGGAACGGCTCACCTATCTGCGCGAAATGGAAGCGCGCCGCACCGCTATTCGCGACTCGATCAAGGAACAAGGCAAGCTGACGGGCGCGCTGGAGAAGTCCATTGCCAGTGCCGAGACCAAGGCCGCGCTGGAAGACATCTACCTGCCCTACAAGCCCAAGCGCCGCACCCGCGCGATGATCGCCCGCGAGAACGGGCTGGAGCCGCTGCTGCGCGCCATCGAAGCAGACCGCAGCGCCGACCCCGCCAAGCTGGCCGAAGGCTATCTGAGCGAGAACGTCGTGGACGCGAAGAAGGCCCTCGAGGGAGCCCGCGACATTCTCGGCGAGGAGCTGACCGAGAACGCGACCCTTCTGGGCAACCTGCGCGAGTTCATGCGCGCCGAGGCGTTCATCTCGGCCAAGGTCGCGCCGGGCAAGGAGCAGGAAGGCGCCAAATTCTCCGACTATTTCGACCACCGCGAGAAATGGGCCGATATACCGTCGCACCGCGCGCTGGCGATCCTGCGCGCCTCGAAGGAAGAGGTGGTCACCGTCGACATCGCGCCGGACCCCGAGACCTCGACCCGCCGCGGCGAGGATATCGTGGCCACCGCCATCGGTATTCGCGGCGACGGGCCGGGCGACAAATGGCTGCGCGGCGTCGCCGACTGGACGTGGCGGGTGAAGCTGAGCCTGTCGATGTACGTCGACCTGATGACAGAGCTGCGCCGCCGCGCCCATGAAGAGGCCATCGCGGTCTTTGCCCGCAACCTCAAGGATCTGCTGCTTGCCGCCCCGGCCGGGAGCAAGGCGACGCTGGGCCTCGATCCGGGCATCCGCACCGGGGTGAAATGCGCCGTGGTGGACGCCACCGGCAAGCTTCTGGATACGGCGACGATCTATCCCTTCCAGCCAAAGAATGACACGCGCGGCGCCACCGCTACGCTGCTCGATCTGATCGCGCGGCATGGCATCGAGTTGATCGCAATCGGCAACGGCACCGCCAGCCGCGAGACCGAGCGCCTTGTCGGCGACGTGCTGAAGGCGCTGCCCGCAAGCGTGACGAAGCCGACCAAGGTGGTTGTCTCGGAGGCTGGCGCGTCGGTCTACTCGGCCTCGGAAACGGCAGCCAAGGAATTCCCAGACCTCGACGTCAGCTTGCGCGGCGCCGTGTCTATCGCCCGCCGCCTGCAGGACCCGCTGGCCGAACTGGTGAAGATCACGCCGCAGAGCATCGGCGTCGGCCAGTACCAGCACGACGTCGACCAGCGCAAACTGGCGCAAACGCTGGAGGCGGTGGTCGAAGACGCGGTGAACGCCGTCGGCGTCGATCTCAATACCGCCTCGGCGCCGCTGCTGGCGCATGTGGCGGGCCTTGGCCCGTCGCTGGCACACTCCATCGTCAGCCACCGCGACAGCACCGGCGCCTTCCCCTCGCGCAAGGCGCTGCTGAAGGTGGCGGGGCTGGGGCCCAAGGCCTTCGAACAATGCGCCGGGTTCCTGCGCATCCGCGACGGGATCGAGCCGCTCGACGCCTCCTCGGTGCACCCCGAAGCCTATGGCGTGGCGCGCAAGATCGTCTCTGCCTGCGGGCGTGACATTCGGCAGATCATGGGGCAGCCGCAGGCGCTCAAGGGGCTGCGCGCCGAAGAGTTCGTCGACGGCGCCTTCGGTCTGCCGACGGTGCGCGACATCCTGTCGGAGTTGGAAAAGCCCGGCCGCGACCCGCGGCCCGACTTCGTCACCGCCAGCTTCACCGATGGCGTGGAAGAGATCACCGACCTGCGCCCCGGCATGATGCTGGAAGGCACGGTGACCAACGTCGCGGCCTTTGGCGCCTTCGTCGACATCGGTGTGCATCAGGATGGGCTGGTGCACGTCAGCCAGCTTGCGGACCGCTTTGTGAAGGACCCGCATGAGGTGGTGAAGGCAGGCGACGTGGTGAAGGTGCGCGTCACCGAGGTGGACGTGCCGCGCAAGCGCATCGGGCTGTCGATGCGCAAGGATGGCAGCGGTCGCGAGGCCGCGCAGGAGCGGCGCGGACAGCCCGACAAGGGCCGCGGCAGCAAGGGTGGACCGAAGGGCGGCCCCAAGGGAGGCGCGGGCAAAGGCCCGCGCGGCCCGATGAGCAGCGGCCCCAAAGGGGGCGCCGATGGCGGTCAGGGCGCGCTCGGCGCGGCGCTGATGGATGCGATGAAGAAGAAGCGCTGACAGGGCGCCAAAGCGCCGCCGGAGCAAGCCGCGCCTGACGGTGACGTGGCCCAGCGTTCAGCTGTGTCTTCGATTGGCGGTCGCTGCGACGGGCCGCCAATCGCATCCCGCAGGGCTCTGGCAAACGCCCGCCAAGAGCGACAGGCCGTTGCGGAGCCCGCCTCGCCCCGCTCTAGGCTCCCGATTTCGATCTCAGCGCGCCAGCCCCTGCTCTGCCAGCCAGCGTGCCGAGGGCAGGATTTGCGCAGGGTCGCGCAACTCTAGGATAAGCCGCGCCTGCCCCTCGAGTGGAGCAACCGCGTCGAACACCGCGCCCCAGTGGATCGAGCCCTGCCCAATACCCCAGTGGCGATCGGCGTAGCCATCGGCGTCCTGCAGATGAACGTGGCGGAGCCGGTCGCCGGCGCGGCGGATGTAGTAATCGACCGGCGGCGCCCCGTTCGACCCGTGCGCGTAATGCGCATGGCCCGTGTCCATCGAAACCGCCACCGCTGCCGGGCTGTCGAAGCTGTCCGCAAGCTGGCAGCGTGCATCGGGGTCGATGTCTTCGATGTTCTCGATCACTAGGGTCGTGCCGATCTCACCGGCGCGTTTAACCGCCGGGGCCAGCGTCTCATGCGCCAGTTCGACCATCCGCGCCCGGGCGCCCGGATAATTGTCGAGGTTGTTGTAATCCCACGTCGTATAGGGGCTATGGATCACCATCTGCGTCGCCCCCAGCGCGGCGCATACGTCAAGCCCCTGCAGCATGCGGCGCGTCACGATTGCCCGCACCTCGACATCGGGGCTGGCCAGACTCAGCCCCCAGAACGGACCATGGATGCCCAGCCGTCCCGTGTGGCCATCCAACAGCCGTCTGGCACGCTCCACCAGCGGTTGCCAATCACCGGTGAGAACTTCGGCATTGGTGAAATCCTGCAGTTCGATGTCGCGCTGGTCGGCGATCAGCCAGTCGCGCAGCGTCTCGAGCGTGTCGAGCGGCATCGCCGCTCCGAGAAGGGGAAGGGTCATGTCAGCGGTCCTGTCATCGGCGCGCAGGCCCTGTGGCCCACGCTGTCGACCCCGATCTAGAGTCCCGCAATGACAGCGGCGTAACACCTCGTTGCGCGGCGCCATGGCGCATAGCCCCCGGCGCCGCGCGGAGGCTCAAAGATAGCTCTGCAGCATCTCCATATCCGCCTCAGTCAGCGCCACGCCCTTCTCTTCCGCCTCGGCGCGGATCGTCGTGCGGCGGTCGCCGGGCAAGCGCTCTTGTCCGGCGGCGCGCACCGTGTCCGAGAGCGCAGCAACCCGGCCTGCGAAGCCATGGCTGCCGCCATGCTCGGGGTCCATCACCAGCAGGAACTGCCCGGTGAGCGGGATTTTCGCCCCCTCATGCTGCGACCAGTCGACCTCGGTCGAGAAGGCACCGCCGGTGAACGCGGCGGCGAGGATCTCGATGGTCATGGCGATCGACGCGCCCTTGTGACCGCCGAAGGGCAGCAGCGCGCCGCCGTTCAGGATTGCGTTCGGGTCATTTGTCGGCTGGCCGTCGGCGTCAACACCAGTACCCGGTTTCAGCTCATGCCCCTCAAGCGCAGCGATCTGCACGTCGCCATGCGCCAGCGCGCTCGCCGCCTGATCCCAGACATAGGGCGCCTGCCCCGCGCGCGGCGCGGCAAAGGCCATCGGGTTGGTGCCGAAGACCGGCGTCTTGCCGCCCGGCGGCACCACCACCGCCATGGAATTGACCACGCTCAGCGCAACCAGCCCGTCCTCGGCGAAGGGTTCCACATCCGGCCAAAGCGCACTGAAATGCTGCGAATTGCGGATCGCCAAGGCCGCCACCCCCTCGGCCCGCACTTTCGAGACCAGAAGATCGCGCGCCTCGGCCAGCGCGACCTGCGCAAACCCGCCCCGTGCATCGACACGGATCAGCGTGCCGCCATCCTGATCAATCACCGGCATCGCCGACGGGTTGCCCCAGCCGCTTCGCAGCGTCGAGACGTAGCCCGGAATTCGGAACACCCCGTGGCTGAGCCCGCCATCACGCTGGCAGGTGGCGCAATTGCGCGCCAGCACCTGCGCCACCCGTTGCGGCAGCCCCTGCGCTTCGAAGATCCGCGCAAGCAGATCGACCAGTTCGGAAAATGGAAGTCTGACCTCGCTCATGCCGCAAGCTCCCGGCTGACCAGTTCCACCCAATAGCGCATGCCGGGCAGGATCGCGTCGTCGTTGAAGTTGTACGCCGGGTTATGCAACTCAGCGCTGTCGCCGTTGCCGTACCAGACGATGGCGCCGGGGCGCTGTTCGAGCATGTAGGAGAAATCCTCCGAGCCCATCATCCGGTCGCAATTGTCATCGACGTTCTCGGCACCAACCACGGCCGAGGCCGCGCCCACGGCGACCGCTGCCTTGGCTGCGTCGTTGGCGGTGACAGGATAGCCCGGACGCCAGTCAAGTTCGGCCGCGCAGCCGAACTGTTCGGCCCCGGCGTTGAGCAGACGGCGCAGGTGGCCTTCGATCTCGGCGCGGGTCTCGGGGTTCATCGTGCGGATGGTGCCGCCGAAGGTGGCACTGTCGGGGATCACATTGAGCGCGCGGCCCGATCCGGCCTCGAGGTAGGTGATCGACACCACCACCTGATCGAACGGATCGGAAAAGCGCGACACCAGCGTCTGCGCCGAGGCGATGAGATGTGCCGCCGCGACCACGGGATCGATCGACATGGTCGGCGCTGAAGCATGACCGCCGCGCCCTGTGACGGTCACCACAAAGCGATCCCCCGCCGCCATCAGCGGGCCGGGGCGCGTGGCGAACTGGCCCACCGGAAGGCCCGGCTTGTTGTGCATGGCGTAGACGCTGTCGATCCCGAAACGCTCCAGCAGCCCCTCCTCGATCATCGTGCGGGCTCCGGCGCCGCCCTCTTCGGCGGGCTGGAAGATCAGCGCCACGGTGCCGGCGAAATCGCGGGTCTGGCACAGGTGTTGCGCGGCGGCGAGCAGCGTCGCCGTGTGCCCGTCGTGGCCGCAGGCGTGCATCATGCCGGGGATCTTCGACGCGTAAGGAAGGTTGGTCTTCTCGTCCATCGGAAGCGCGTCCATGTCGGCGCGCAGGCCGATCACCGGCCCCGCGCCCTTGCCGCCCTTGATCAGCGCCACGATGCCGGTCTTGGCGATGCCCGTGGTGATCTCGTCAACGCCAAAGCCCCTGAGCTTGTCTTCGACGAAGGCGGCGGTGGTGTGCAGATCGTACAGAAGTTCGGGCTGCTCGTGGATGCTGCGGCGCCAGTGCTTCGCGTCTTCGGCGATGCGGGCCATGTCGTCTGCGTGGGTCACGCGGGTCTCTCCTGTTGTCTCGATCCGGCGGCGTGAGCCCCCTTGCAGGACGGCCTTTCCAGATTGTTCGCATATGGTTGCAGATGCAGTCGGGAAGTCCAAGGCGATCAGAGCGAGTCTTCGACGCGAAAGCCCTCGGGAATCGCGTCGCGCCCCTCGAGCAGCAGATCGGCCATCACCTGCGCCACCTTCGGGGCCATGCCAAATCCGATCTTGAAGCCTCCGTTGGCGATGAACACCCCCTCGCGTCCCGGCCAAGCGCCCAGCATCGGCGCGCGGCTGCGCGCCCGCGGGCGCACCCCGGCCCAGCGTTCGATCACCTCGGCTCCGTCCAGCGCCGGCACGGCAAGCGCGGCGCGGGCAATGAGATCGTCGCATTGATCGTCGGTGGCGGTGGGATCGTCGAACTCCCGTTCGGAGGTCGAGCCAATCGCCACGGTACCGTCCGAATGCGGCACCACATGCAGACCACCGGCAAAGAGCTGTGGCACCTCGCCCGCGTCATAGCGCAGGCTCACCGACTGGCCCTTCACCCCGGTGCCCACCCGCTTGCCAAGCGCCTGCGACAGATCCTCCAGCCCACGCCAGCCCGCAGCCCAGAGCACCTGCCCGCGATCCTCTGCCTCGGGCACCACCTCCACACCATGCGCCGCCAGCGCGGCGACGAGCGCGGCGCAGGCACGGCGCGGGTTCATCCGCGCGGTCAGCGTGTCATGCACCAACAGCCCGGTCGGCGACACCGGTGCCCAAGCCCCCGCCTCCTCGGCCGCGATGACCTGCCACACCGCGTGGTCCCCCCAGAGCTGCCGCGCCGTCGCCTCGCGGCCGCGGGCAAGCTCCACCGCCTTGTCGTCCGCCAATGGCTGCAAGCGGCCAAGACGGCCATAGCCAGAGGAAATCCCGCCAGCCTCTTCGACGCCCTGCCAAAACCCGGCGGCCATCAGTAGGCTGTCAAACTGGAAGGCCTTCTTGGGGTTCCAGTTCTCGGGCACATGCGGCGCCAGCGCCCCAACCTGCCCGCCGCTGGACCCGGCCCCCGCGCCAATCGGATCGACCACCCGCACCTTCGCACCGCGCTGCACGCAGACCCATGCGATCGACAGGCCGAAAATGCCCGCCCCCCGCACCGTCACATCCACGCTGTTCTGCCCGCTTGCCATTCCGATCTCTCCGCTTCATGTAGGATCACAGTTCTAGGACAGGTGCGCAGAATGAGCCAGCCCGACACCCCCGAGTGGCGGGACGGAGACGTCCCGGTCTCGCCACGCTTCGACGACCCGTATTACTCGCTGGAAAACGGCCTTGCCGAGACCCGCCACACCTTTCTCGCGGGCAATGATCTGCCGACGCGGCTGGCCGATGGCTTTCAGGTCGCCGAGCTTGGCTTCGGCACCGGGCTGAACCTGCTGGCCACGCTGGCCCTGTGGCGCGAGGCGGGCGTGCCCGGCACGCTGCGCTTCACCAGCTTCGAGGCGTTTCCGCTGGGCGCCGAGGACATGCTGCGCGCGCAGGCCGCCTTTCCCGAGCTTTCGGAGATCGCCGCCGAGCTGGCCCCCCACTGGCAGCGGAACGCGCGCGAGATCACCCTGCCCGACCTGCAGTTCACCATGGTCGAGGGCGATGCGCGGCAGACCCTCCCGGCATGGCGGCAGCAGGCCGACGCGTGGTTCCTCGATGGATTCTCGCCCGCCAAGAACCCCGAGCTTTGGGGACCTGATCTGATGACCGAGGTCGCCCGCCACACCGCGCCGGGCGGCAGCGCCGCCACCTACACCGCCGCGGGGCACGTGCGCCGGGCACTGGCCGAAGCAGGCTTCGAGGTCAGCCGCCAGCCGGGCCACGGCCGCAAGCGGCATATGACCGTCGCCCGCATGCCGATCGCAGGGATGCCCTGAATGGCTCAGCAGAACACCCGCCTCGGCATCTGGCTGATGGTGCTGACCACCTTCATCTTCTCGGTGCAGGACGGGCTGTCGCGGCATCTGTCGGAGGCCACCAACGTCTACATGGTGACGATGGTGCGCTACTGGTTCTTTGCGCTTTTCGTGCTGACGCTGGCCTCGCGACACAAGGGCGGGCTGCGCGCCGCCGTCAAAAGCGGCCAGCCCATGCTGCAGGCCTTTCGCGGGGTGCTTCTGGTGCTGGAGATCTGCGTGATGGTCTCGGCCTTCGTCTACCTTGGCCTCGTCGAAAGCCACGCCGTCTTCGCCTGCTACCCGCTGCTCATCGCGGCGCTGTCGGGGCCGGTGCTGGGCGAAAAGGTCGGCTGGCGGCGCTGGACGGCGATCGGCATCGGCTTCGTCGGCATCCTGATCATCCTGCAACCCTCGGGCGGGGTATTCTCGCCGCTCGCCGCGATCCCACTTCTCGCGGCACTGATGTTCGCGCTCTACGGGCTGCTCACCCGCCGCGTGGCGCGCACCGACAGCGCCGCGACCTCGTTCTTCTGGACCGGCACCGTGGGCGTTGCCACCGCCACGCTGATCGGCATGTGGTTCTGGGAGCCGATGAGCGCACCGAACTGGGCGATGATGGCCGCGCTTTGCGTCACGGGCGCAGCGGGGCATTTCACGCTGATCAAATGCTACGAGGTGGCCGAGGCCTCTGCGGTGCAGCCCTTCGCCTACCTGCAACTGGTCTTCGCCTCGGCGCTCGGAATGCTGGCGTTCGGCGAGACCTTGCGACCCAATGTGGCGCTCGGTGCGGCGATCATCGTCTGCGCGGGCATCTTCACGCTGATCCGGGCCCGCAAGGCCGAACGCGGCTAGGCGCGTGCCTTCGGCAGCCGCGCCCGCCGCTGCAAGGGCTCCCCATCCAATCCCCGGCACTGCGGCAACGTGGGGGGAAAGTGCGCGCAAAGCCGCCCGCCCCCCTGCTTCTTCTCTTCAAAAATACGCACCCCCGGCATCGCCGCCCCACGCACCGCCCATCAGACGCGCAGCGTCGGCAGCCCCACACCGATCGGCAGGACCCGGCCATTCGACACGATGCCCTGTCCCGCCACGTAGCTGGCCTTTCGCGAGCGCAGGACGACAATCACACTGGTGGCCTCATCTTCCGAGCCGTAACGGTCGAGCGGGATCGCAGCGTGACAGGCGGCAATGATCACGGGCGCATGCACCACCATGGCGCGCTTGGCGCGAATGCCATCCGCGCCCAGCCCCACCGTCTGCCGCTGCGCCAACTGCATCACGCCGGGCTTCAAGCTGCCATAGCCCCTTGCAGTCTCGGCGCACGCAAGCCCGAGATCGAGGCGATGCTGACGCTGGCGCCCGCATTGTTCACCGGCGCGTCGAGACAGCCAAAGCCCTCGGCATCGCGGTCGATCATCGCCGCCTCGCGGCCCTCGTCCAAGACCTGCTTTGGGATGACAAGCCCGATGCCGCGTGGCGCGCCGCTGACGATGGCTGTTTTCTGGTCCATGGGTCCGCATCCCCTTCCCGCGCCCGTGCGGCGCAGGTGAAACCCGCGGGACAAACCCGGACGCCGCCAGCTTCTCAGCTTCGCCGACTTCGACCAGTGACAGAAACACCCGGACCGCGCGCCGACTGCTTGCCGCAGTTCGCGTGGGTCCATGCCGGTCGCTCCGCGCGAAGCCCCGCAGGGATCATCCGAAGCACACACAAAGAAAGGCCCCGCCTTGGCGGGGCCCGTCCATTCAGGGCGCCGAAAACCGCTTACTGCTGCGCCGGGATCTGCTGCACGAGGCCGCGGCTCAGCTCGCGTCCGAAGGTCTTGGCGGTGGTCTCCACGACCTCTTCCGGGGTCTCCTGATCGAGCCACATCGCTTCGACGTCCTTGACCAGCACGTCGGTCGTCTTGGCCGGGAAGAAGGTCTGCACCTTGTAGCCAAACCGGCCGTCCGCCACCGCGCCCGACACGGCGGTTGCAGCGTCGAAATAGGCCTTCACCACGCCGGTCGCCTCGGGATCGGTGGGGAAATTCTGCAGCGGGATCGACCAATAGCCCGGCCAGACCTTGGCGATATCAGCCGCGAAACGCTCCGACATGATCATGTCGAGCACCTGCGCCGCACCGTCGATGACGTCCGAACTGGCGTTGACCGACAGCGCGAAGGCGGCGCCGACCGAGTAGTTCGGATAGGCCACGTCGTCCGACAGTTGCGGGAAAGCGGCCCAGCCGATGTCATCGGCCTTTTCGCCGGTGAAATAGCTCATCGCCCACTGGAACGCGAAGGAGGGGGCAAAGAAGAACGGCGTCTGTTCATCCGCCAGCGCCGAGATCGAGCTGTCGAAGTTGAGCGAGAAATAGTCATCGCCGCCGAGGTAGCCGGCCTTGTAGTAGCGGTTCAGCTCTTCCATCGCCGCCAGCATCTGCGGGCTGTCGAAGCTGGCCTCGCCAGTGAGCATCTCTTCAAGCTCGGCGGGCGGCACGAACTGGTTGATGAAGGTCGAGGAGTAGTTCTCGTTGATCGGCTGCCAGCCGTTGTTGCCGACCGCCGAGGCGTACATGCCCATCTCTTGCGCGGCCTGCATGATCTCTTCCAACTCGGCGCCGGTCCGCGGGACCTCCCAGCCGTTCTCTTCGAGCACTTTGGCATTGTAGAACATGCCGTCCGAGACCAGCGACGGGGTCATGCAGTAAAGCCCGCCCTGCTGGGTGCAGGCCTGCATCGACGGCGCCACGATCCGGTCGGCCCAGCCGAACTGCTCGGCATAGGTGCTGAGGTCGGCCAGCTTGCCAGCCTTGGCCAGCGGCGACACCCACGACGGGCCGGAGGTGTAGACGATGTCGGGCCCCTCGCCCGCCATGACCGAAACGCGCACATCGTTGTCGACGTCGTTCTTGTACTCGATCACCAGATCATAAGCGTCCTGCGCCTCGTAGAAGGGCTGGACCAGCGTGGTCTCCAGCGCTTCGCGGTACTCGGGCGAGGCGCCCCAGAACCAGAGCGTGACGGTCTCGCGCGCCGCCGCTTGCAGCGGCAGCAGGGCGACGGTGGTGGCCAGAAGAGTAAATCGGGTGGAGCGGGTCATGGGAGGGGTCCTGTTGGGAGGTGGATTTTTTGGGAGGAGGTTAGACGCGCCGCAGGCGCTCGCCTTGGGCATCGAAGCTGAGGCAATGCCCGGGATCGGCCGAGAGCCTCAGCCTGTCACCCGGCGCGGGCCGCGCACCGCGGGTTTCGACGCAAAGACGGGTGCCGCCCGCGTCGAGATAGGAAAAGCCAAGGTTGCCGAGGTCCTCGGTAAACAGAACCGACGCCTCGATCGGCCCCTCGGGGTCGATACGCAGATGCTCGGGGCGGACGCCGATCTGTGCTGCGCCCTGCGGCGCCTGCGGCAGCGGCAGTCGCCCAACCTCCACGAGGTTGATCTTGGGCGAGCCGATGAACCCGGCGACGAATGCGTTGGCCGGGTCGTTGTAAAGGTCCAGCGGACGGCCCACCTGCTCGATCCGCCCGCCGTTCAGCACCACGATGCGGTCGGCCAGCGTCATCGCCTCGGTCTGATCATGGGTGACATAGATCATCGTGTTGCCCAGTTCGCGATGCAGCCGGGCGATCTCGATGCGCATCTCGACGCGCAACTCGGCATCAAGGTTCGACAGCGGCTCATCGAAGAGAAAGATCTCGGGGCTCCGGGCCAGCGCCCGACCGATGGCGACGCGCTGGCGTTGCCCGCCCGACAGCGCCGCGGGACGCCGATCAAGATAGGGCTCGAGACGCAGCAGCCGGGCGATCTCTTCGGCCCGCGCGCGGCGCTGCGATTTCGGAATGTTGCGGATCTTCAGCCCGAAGGCGATGTTCTCGGCCACCGTCAGATGCGGATAGAGCGCGTAGCCCTGAAACACCATGGCCACGTTGCGCTCGACCGGCGGCAGGCGCGTGGCGTCGTGCCCGGCGATCTCGATGCGGCCGGTGTCGATGCCCTCAAGCCCGGCAATCGTGCGTAGCAGCGTGGACTTGCCGCAGCCCGAGGGGCCGACGAAGACGATGAATTCGCCCGCCTCGACGGCGAGATCGAGGCCGCGGATCACTTCCGTCTCGCCATAGGATTTGCGGATCTCGGAGAGCGTCAACTGCGACATATGGGGCGGGTCATCCCTTGACGGCGCCGCGGGTGACCCCGTCGACGAACAGGCGTTGCATGAGAAGGAAGAAGATGAGCAGCGGCGCGATGACGATGACGGCGCCCGCCATCATCAGCGATTTATCGGCGGCGATCTCGCTGTTCATCGACAGGAAGGCGAGCATGACGGTGTAGCTCGACTGGCTTTGCTGGAAGGTCTGGGTGATCAGATATTCGTTCCACGCGTTGAAGCCGGTGAGGATCGCCACGGTGACAAGGCCGGGCCGCATCAGCGGCAGGATCACCAACCTGAAAACCAGCCAGTTGCCCGCGCCTTCCATGTAGGCGGCCTCATCCAGCGCCACCGGGATCGACAGCGCGAAGCTGCGCAGCAGCAGGATTGCCACCGGCAAGTTGACCGCCGACAGGATCACCGCCGTGGCCACCGGGTTCGAGACGAGGCCAAGCTTGGCGTAGACGAAGAACAGCGGAAACAGGAACAGCTGGATCGGCACCGCCACGGTGGCGAGGAAATACAGCATGATGATCCGCCAGCCACGCACCGCCTTGCGCGCCAGCGGCCATGCCGCCATCGCCGCGGTGCCCGTGGTCAGCGCCACGGTGACGGCGGTGATGATCACCGAGTTGACCAGCGCATGGCCGAACTGCCCTGTCGTCCACGCGCGGGCAAAGGCATCAAGGCTGGGGGCCTGCGGCAGCGCCAGCGGATTGCTGACGACCTCGGCATGGGTCTTCAGTGCGTTGAGTGTCATCAGTGCGAGGGGGAACAGCACCGCCGCCACCAGCAGCAGCAGGATCACCGAGCCCGCGTAGCGACCGGCGCGGCGCGGGGCATGAGGCTGCGCCACGCTCATTTCAGCGCCTCGCGGCTGACAAAGATGTAGGCGAAGGACGCAAGGATTCCGAACCCGCTCATCACCACCGCCACGGCGGCCGCTTTGCCCACTTCGAAAGTGCGAAAGGCAAAGCCATAGGCCAGCGTAGAGAGCATCTCCGTCGAGCCGGCGGGGCCGCCGCCGGTCATCAGGAAGACGTAGTCGAAGTTCAGAAAGCTCAGGATCGTGACCAGCGCCAGCAGCAGCGCCACCGTAGGCAGGATGTTGGGCAGCGTCACCTCGCGGAAGATTTGCCAGGCGTTGGCTCCTTCCAGATAGGCCGCTTCCAGCTGGTCCTCTGGTGTCTGGCGCATGGCGGCAAAGAGGATCACCGTCAGGTAGCCCCAGAAGCTCCAGATATTGACCGCCGCGACCGTGTAGAGCGCGGTGTCGGGATCGCCGAGCGGGTAGCCCACGGGGGTGATCGTGCGATCGACCCAGCCCAGAAGCCCGGCGTTGTTGTCGAGGATCACATTCATCCAGATGCCGACATTGGCGACCGGCGAGATCACGAAGGGCAGCAGGAAGATCGCCTGATAGACCGCCGCCGCCTTGCGCCGCGTCGTCAGCAGTGCCGAGACGAACAGGGCCAGCGCCATGGGAATGGTCAGAAAGATGATCAGCCAGCGACCGTTGTTGACCAGCGTGCGCCAGAAGCTTCGATCGTCGAACAGGTCGGCATAGTTCTCCAGCCCGATATACCATGGCTCCGAAACGCCATCCCAATCGGTGAGCGACATGGCGTAGGTCGCGATGGCCGGCAGCGCGATGACCGATACCGACAGAAGCAGCGCGGGCAGGCAGAACCAGAACAGGCTGGAATGATGTCTCGGACTGGCGCGCATGATGCGTCCGGCTCTCCTGTCGGGGAATCCTTGGGGTGGGCTTTGCGAGGTATTATTATTAATACCCTTCTACTCTTGTCAACGCCCCGACGTCAGCTTTCGCGCGCCATCGGCGCCGAGTTCAGCGTCAGGCGCACCGCATCGCCCCACACCAGGCGCGACAGTTCGATGGCGCGGCCATTCTGATCGAAGGTGATCGATTCCATTTCGATCCCGTGCGAGCCGAGCGGCCGTTGAAGCAAGACCGCCTGATCATTCGACAACTGGATCATCCCAACCCGATTGCGCGAGCGCGACGGCGTCAGGCTGAACGCTTCGGACAGTGTGCTCCACACAGAATTGTTGAGCAGTGCGTGTGGATCGAAGCCCGGCATCAGTTCCGCGGGCAGCCAACTGGTGTTGATCACCAGCGGCCGGATATCAGCCGAGACAAGACGCACCAGCCGAAAGCCCTGCGCCCCCTCCGGCTGATCCAGTCCGGAGGCCACGGAAGCAGGCAAGCTACAGGTTTCGCGGGATAGGAACGAAATCACGCTGCGCTCGCCCTGCGCCTGTATCTGCTGCCAGATCGGTTGCATCAGCGTCAGGTCGATCTCCAGCGGCGCGGGCTGCGCCTTCACGATGGTGCCGCGCCCATGCACCCGCTCGATGAACCCCGCCGCTTCCAGCCGCCGCAGCGCGTTGCGCAGAGTCACGCGGCTGACGCCATACGCCTCGGCCAGTTCGATCTCGCGCGGCAGACGCGTTCCCTCGGGGGCCATCGCCGCCTGAATCGAACGCCGCAAATCATCCTCGACCTGCAGGTAAGCCGGGATCGGCGAGTCGGGGTTCACCGGCTGAAACTCAAGCTTGGGATCGGGTCGGCTTGGCATGGGGGCTCCTTCTGCTGCGGCCACAGTATTGCGTCTGCAGCAAAATGAAAATATGAGGTATTACGTTTAATACCTATTGGAGCTCACATGCGTCCCCTTCTGATCGACTGCGATCCCGGCATCGACGATTCCGTCGCCATCGCCTATGCGCTGCGCTCGGGCGCCTTCGACCTGAAGGCCATCACCACCGTCTCGGGCAACCTGACCGCCGATGTGTGCGCACGCAATGCCCGCCAGTTGCTCGACCTGATCGATGCGCCCGGCATTCCCGTGGCGCAGGGTCCGCTGAAACCGCTTACCCGCCCCTACCCGCGCGATCCATTCTCGCATGGCTCCGACGGGCTGGCCGAGATGGCGCTGCCCGCCAGCACCCGCCCGCTCGACCCACGCTTTGCCGCCGACATGATCATCGAGATGGCAAACGCCTATCCCGGCCAGTTGGAGATCGCCGCATTGGGGCCGATGACCAACATCGCGCTGGCGCTGATCAAGGACCCGGACCTGCCGAAGAAGGTCAAAAGCCTCACCGCGATCTACGGTGCCTTCGGTCTGCATGCCTCGGGCACCCAGCGCGCCACCGGCGACAACCCGGCGAGCGAGTGGAACGTCTATGTCGACCCCGAAGCGGCGCGTCTCGTGCTGGAAGCGGGCTTCACCTTCACAGCGTGCGGCCTCGACGTTACCACACGGCGCGAGTTGCATCTGACCGAAGCGCACCGTGCGAAGCTCGAGGCGTCACCGCGCCCCGAGGCCCGGCTGCTGCGCGAGGTCACCGATTTCGTGGAACGTCGCGGCCATGGCACATACTGCGGACTTATCGACTCGGTGGCCATCGCCACGGCGCTGCATCCCGAATGGACCCGCATCGCCCCGCTGCGCGTGCTGATCGAGTGCCAGAGCCCGATCACCCTCGGCCAGACCATCGTCGAGCGGCGCGAGAACTTCAGCTGGGAGGGCCTGTCGGCGCTGGACGTGGTGGAAGATTTTGACTTCACCGCCTTCATGGACGAGATCGTCGACGCCTTCTGCTGAGCGATCGCGCCGCCTCCCTCGGCTCATCCAGCACAATCCGCGATGGCCTTTGCGCCCCGCCTGAGGATAAATCAGACGGGAGCGCAGATTGGGAGGCCCGCGATCGACACCCCGGCACGATTACTGAGCAAGGTCCGTTTTCGGCAGGTCCGCTGCTTCATCGAGGTTGCCCAGAATGGCAGCTTCATGGCCGCAGCCGATGTGATGGGCCTGACGCAACCGGCGGTCTCGCGCTCGATCCGCGAGCTTGAGGCGACGCTGGATGCCACGCTCTTCGACCGCTCGCAGCGCGGCGCGGTCCTGACCGCGCATGGGCGCAAACTGTTCGACGCCGCCGAAGCGGCGATGGCGCTGCTGACCGAAGGGCTGCAGGCGACACAGGACATGGGCGGCGCGCGCGAATTGCTGCGAATCGGCGCTTTGCCCAACGTCTGCGGCCTCACCCTGCCCGCAATCATCGAAGATTTTCAGCAGATCTACCCACGCACCACGGTCCGGGTGGTCTCGGGCTCCAACGCCGATCTGCTGGCGCGGCTGCGGCAGGGGGCGCTTGATCTGGTGATCGGGCGGCTGTCGGATTCCACCGCGATGCATGGGCTGAGCTTTCAGCACCTTTACGACGAGTCCATCGTGTTTGCCGTTGGCACCGAGCATCCGCTGGCGCAGAGCGACGCGCGCATCGACCTCAGATCATTGCTCGAACAGCCGATGCTGGCCCCGATCCCCGGCACCATCATCCGGCAGGAGCTAGAGCGGTTCTTGTTCAAAAGCGGGGTCGTCGCGCCGGATTTCGAGATCGAGTCGATCGACGCGGGCTTTATCAACAAGACCATTCGCGCCGCGCGTCATGTGGTAGTGACGGTCGAGGCGCTGGTCGCCGATGCGCGTGCCGCGGGCGAAGTCGTCTTGCTGCCGATCCGCGACGAGGCGCTCAAGGGCCCGGTCGGGCTGACGACCTTGCCGGGCGTGCAGGAGGGGGCCGCGATGCGACTGCTACAAAGCATGTTCCGCGAGCGCCTGTCACGCGCCCCACTTCATACCAATATTGATATGAAAGAGGCCAAGAAGGAATAGGTCATTCCCGCGCGCATGATATAGTGTCAGCCCCCAGAGGAGAGAATTCCGAACCGGAGGAGAACGGATGTTCAAGACCCTGAAACTCATGACGGCCGCGGTCGCGCTGGCCGCTGCCAGCCTACCCGCCAGCGCCGAGACGCTGGGCATCGAGGGCGGCGGCAGCGCCTCTCTCACCGGCATCGTGCCGCAGACATGGGCGCAGTTTACCAGCGACGCGGGCTATGACCTGCAGGTCTCTCTGGGTCAGGCGCTGACACGCTCGGCGATGAAGGTCGGCGCCGGGCAGCTCGATCTGGCGGTGGTGCCGCCGCCCGCCTATGGCGCGATGACCCGCGGGGCCGGCCCCTACGCCAAGGCGGGCGATCAGGCCAAGGCCTTTGCCAGCAACATGCGCATGCTGTTCACCTTCCCGGGCGGCTCGTTCCATCCCATCGTCTGGGCCGACAGCGGCATCGAAAGCTGGGAAGACATCAAGGGCAAGCGCGTCTACGTCGGCCCGCCCGCTGGCGCTGCGGCCAATCAGGCCCGCGGCATGGTGCGCGAGGCCAGCGGCGGTTTCGAGGATGGCACCGACTACGAGGGCATCCGCCTGCCGTGGGAGGCCTCCAGTCAAGCCTTTCAGGACGGCCAGTTCGACATGTACATCATGTCCGCCGCCGTCGGTCAGCAGTCGGTGCAGGAACTCAGCCTGCAGCGCGACATCCGCATTCTCGGCGTTCCCGAAGAGGTCATCGCCAGCGACGGCTGGGCCGATTTTCTGACCGAACAGGCCGTGCGCACCGACGTGGCCCCCGCCGGCACCTATCAGGGGCAGGTCAACGGCGACACCGATCAGAAGTTCTTTGTCACCGTGATGATGATGGGTGCCAACAAGGACCTTTCAGACGACGCGGCCTATGCGCTGACCAAATCGTTCTTCGAGAACCTTGATGCGATGAAGTCGGCCAACGCACTGCTGGCACGGATCAACACCGACGATCCCTTTGCGGGCGCCAACATGCCGGTCCACCCCGGCGCCGCGCGCTACTACGAAGAACAGGGCATCGCGATCCCGGACGCTCTGAAAGCGGAGTGATCCGCGCCCCGGTACACCGCCGGAGCAGATGAACCGCGCCCGGCCCGCCTGATGGGCCGGGGCACCGCCGCCCCGCGGCGAAGGGCCCGACCCGGGCCGGGAGGAGATCTCATGACAGTTTCGATTTCTCGCAGGGTGAAGGCCTTGCATTGGGCAGGTCTTGCCGTTGGACTTGTCATCGCCCTTGCCGGGCTCGCCAACGTGCTGCCCACCTATGGCGTGTTGCCGCGCGTCGGTCCGTTCGAGCTCGACTGGTTCCGGCCGCTGTTTTACTGGCTGTGCTTTCTGAGCTTCCTGATCTGGGACGCGCTGCGCCTGACCCGCGACGGCAAGCTCAGCATATTCCACCTGATTGGCTACGCCCTCGCGCTGGGGCTGATGAGCTGGGTGTCATGGGACTACTATCAGGTCTCTATGATCCTGAAGGACAGCTTCATGTTCTTCACCGCCCGCGAGGCATGGCTGGCCACGATCCCCGCCGTGCTGTCGATCATCGCCTGCTGGCGGCTCTGGGGCGCGCCCATCGCCATTCTTGGCGCCGTGGTCTTCGCCTATCTCGCCACCGGCCCCTACTGGCCGGGCGTCTTCCAGACCATCGTCGGCGACATGAACGAGTTCATCGCCCAGAACATCTGGTACGACGCCAGCCAGGGCATCTTGGGCAACATCATGGGCATCGTGCTGTCGACCGTGCTGCCCTTCATCATCCTCGGCGCGGTGCTTGAAGGCTGCGGCGCGGGCGGCTCGATGATCCGTATCTCCTTTCATCTGATGCGCCGGTTCCGCGGCGGGCCGGCCTATGCGGCGATCTCTGCCTCGGCGCTTTTCGGCACCGTCTCGGGCAGCGCCGTGGCCAACGTGGTCGGCACTGGCGTCGTCACCATCCCGATGATCCGCCGCCGCGGCTTCTCCGGCAACTTCGCCGGCGCTGTCGAGGCTGCCGCCTCCACCGGTGGTCAGATCCTCCCCCCCATCATGGGCGCCGCCGCGCTGGTCATGGCCGACATCGTCGGCGTCAGCTATCTGGCGGTGATCCTCGCCGTGCTGATCCCCGCCATCGCCTATTACGTCAGCCTGTTCCTCGCGGTCTTCTTCGAGGCCGAGAAGCTCGGCATCACCGCGCGCGAGGAAGACGAGGCGATTGAGCCGCCCGCCGGGCAGGACTGGATCAACCTCGCGCTGGTCTTTGGCCCGATCGCGCTGATCGTCTGGCTGCTGGTCTCGGGCCTGTCGCCCGCAGGGGCCTCCATCGCGGCGATCTTCCTGCTGTTCCCGATGAGCTTCATCAACCCCGACATCCGCCGCGCGCCATGGAAGCTGATCGAGGCGCTGGCCGAAGGCGGCAAGACCGTGGCGCAACTGGCCATCGCCATCGCCATGGTGGGCATCGTTGTCTCGACGCTGAACGCAACCGGCATCCCGACAAAATTCGCCGTGCTGCTGGCCAATGCCGCGAGCAGTTCGCTGATGGCCGCCCTGCTGATCGCCGCCGCCGGCTGCATCGTGCTGGGCATGGGGATGCCGACGCTGCCCGCCTATATCGCCATCGTCGCCGTCATGGGCCCCACGCTCACCGGCTTTGGCGTCGAGTTGCTGACCGCGCATATGTTCGTCTTCTTCTTCGGCGTCGCCTCGGTGATCACCCCGCCGGTGGCCATCGCGGCCTATGCTGCGGCGTCGATCTCCAAGGGCAAGCCCATCGGCACGGCGGTCGAGGCAACGCGGATCGGCGCGATGATCTTCCTCGTGCCCTTCGCCTTTGTCTACAACCCGGCGCTGCTGCTGGGCTCCGAGGCGGCGACGGCAGCCCCGCTCGGCTTTGTGCTGTTCTCGCTGCTGACGCTGGCGGCCTCGCTCTACCTCGCCGCCAGCGCCCTCATCGGCTTCGACAAGCAGCGCCTGCCGGGCTGGGAGCGCCTGCTGCGCCTCCTCTGCGCCGCCACCCTCCTATCGCCCTATGTGCTTGCCGGCGCCGCCGCGCTCGCTCTGGGCCTTGCGCTCGCCGTTTGGCGCCGCACTGCGAAACTTCAACCCGCCGAGGTCCTCTGATGTCTGACCGTCCCAGCTTCATCCTGTTCATCACCGACCAGCACCGCGCCGATTTCCTTGGCTGCTATGGCCACCCGATCGTGCGTACACCCAACATCGACGCCATGGCCGCGCGCGGCACTGCTTTTGACCGGTTCTACGTCGCCAGCCCGGTCTGCATGCCCAACCGTGCCAGCCTGATGACCGGCCGCATGCCCTCGGGCCACGGCGTGCGCTTCAACGGCATCCCGCTGTCGCAGCGCAATGTGACCTTTGTCGAGCTGCTGCGCGACGCGGGCTATGACACGGCGCTGATCGGCAAGAGCCACCTGCAGACCTTCACCGGCATCGCCCCGGTGCTGACCCCGCCCGAGGCGCGGCCCGGCTACTACAAGGCCAACGGCGAGCTGAGCGAGGCGGTCCGCAACGACTTCGCAACGCCGGTTTACCACGTCGAAGAGCCGGATTTCTGGTCGGGCGAGATGCCTGCGGTTCCCGTGCCCTTCTACGGCTTCAACCATGTGGAACTGGTCACCGGACACGGCGATCACGTCGGCGGCGACTACACCCGCTGGGCGCTGCAGCGCGATCCGGACCTAGGCTCCAAGATGGGGGCCAAGAACCAGCTGCCGCATGACTACAGCTGTCCGCAGGCGGTGCGCACCGCGGTCCCGGCGGAGCTTTATTCCACCTCCTACATCGCCGAGCGCGCCAGCGCGTGGCTGGAGGCGCGCAAGGACAGCGACACGCCGTTCTTCCTGATGGTCAGCTGGCCCGACCCGCATCACCCGTTCAACCCGCCCGGCGCGTACTGGGACATGTACAAACCCGAAGACATGCCGGTGCCCACCGCCTTCACGGCGAACGACTGGACCCCGCCGCCGCATGTGGCCGGTGTTCTGGGGGCGCGCGAGGAGGGCCATGCCAACCTGCAGGGGATGAACGCCATCGGCTGCTCGGCCCGCGAGGCGCAGGAAGCGCAGGCGCTGACCTGCGGCATGGTCACGATGATCGACGACGCGGTCGGCCGTGTGCAGGGCGCGCTCGCCGCCTCCGGGCGCAAGGACGAAACGGTCACCATCTTCACCTCGGACCACGGCGATCACCTCGGCGATCACCGGCTGCTGTTCAAGGGGTCCGAGCAATACGAGCAGATCACCCGCGTGCCCTTCGTCTGGGCCGACCCGCAGGGCGCGCATGGCACCCGCAGCGACCGGCTTGGCCAGACGCTGGACATCGGCGCCACCATCCTCGAACGGGCGAAGATCGAACAGGCTTGGGGCATGCAGGGGCGCGATCTGATGTCCGAGGCCACCGCGCCCGAGGGCGTGCTCATCCAATATGCGCATCAGGCTCAGATGGACGGGCTGGGCGTCTGTCCCAACGTGCACTCGCTGCGCGACACCCGCTACCGGATCTCGGTGTTCCAGGGGCTGGGCTGGGGCGAGCTTTACGACCTCGAGGCCGATCCCGACGAGCTGCGCAACCTCTGGGACGCGCCCGAGGCGGCGACGGTCAAGGCGCACCTGCTCGAGCAACTGATGCAGGCCGAACTGGCGCATACCGAAACCGCCCCGGCGCCTGTCGCCCGCGCCTGATCCGATGGCCCGCGAGAGCACATCCCCGCGCGCCCTTCGGGCGCGCGTCTCCGCATTGGTCCCAGATTGGATCGGGCTGACCAGCCGTCACACCCTGCGCGCCGATCTGATGGCTGGCCTCACCGGCGCGACGCTGGTGCTGCCGCAGGGCGTGGCCTTCGCCGCCATCGCCGGGCTGCCGGCTGAGTACGGCTTTTACACCGCGATGGTCGCGACCCTCGTGGCGGCCCTGCTCGGGTCCAGCTGGCACGCCGTGTCTGGGCCCACCACGGCGCTGTCGATCATGCTCTTTGCCACGCTCTCGGGGCGCTATGTGCCGGGCTCGCCCGAGTATATCACCGCCGCGGTCACCCTGTGCCTGATGGTCGGCCTCATCCAGTTGGCCTTTGCCGTGGCGCGGCTTGGCGCGCTGGTGGATTTCGTCTCTCATTCGGTGATGACCGGCTTCGTCACCGGCGCGGCGATCCTCATCGCGCTGAGCCAAGTGCGGCATGTGCTGGGCGTGCCCCTGCCCTCGACCAGTGACCTCGGCGCCTTTCTCTCGGCGATCCCCGAGGGCGCTCTGGCGGCGGACTGGCACGCACTGGCGATCTCCGGCACGGCCTTCGGCGTCGGGCTGGCGATCAAGCTGTGGCGCCCGCTCTGGCCCAATTACCTTGCCGCGCTTGTGCTCGCCACCGGCCTCAGCCTCGCGCTCGGCGGCGCCGAAGCGGGCATCGCCACCATCGGCCCGCTGGGAGAGATCGTGCCCAGCCTCGCCATGCCGGAGCTTTCGCTGGGCGACCTGCGCGAGTTCGGCGGCGGCGCCATGGCCATCGCCATCGTCGGCCTGCTGGAAGCGCTCTCGGTGTCGCGCGCCTTGGCGATGCGCTCGGGGCAGATGATCGACGGCAACCGCGAATTTCTGGCCCAAGGCCTGTCGAACGTCATCGGCAGCCTGTTCCGTTGCTATCCCAGTTCGGCCTCCTTCACCCGCTCGGGCATCAACTATGACGCGGGGGCCCGCACCCCGCTTTCGGCAATCTTTTCCTCGGCCTTCCTCTTCGTGATCCTGCTGATGGTGGCCCCCGCCTTTGCCGTGGTGCCGATCCCCGCCATTGCCGGGGTGATCATGCTGGTGGCATGGCGGCTGATCGATTTTCACGAGATCCGGCATCTGGTCACGTCTTCTTCGACAGAGACGATCATCGCCGGGGTCACCTTCGCCACCGTGCTGCTGGTCAACCTCGAGACGGCGATCTATGTCGGCGTGCTGCTGTCGCTGGGCTTCTTCCTGCGCGGCGCGGCACGCCCCTTCCTCGGACAGGGGGCGCCGGATCCGTCGACGCCGGGCCGGGTGTTCAAGCACGCCGCGCCGAACGGGCTGGAGGAATGTCCGCAGTTGATGGTCTGCCGTCTCGACGGGCCGCTGTTCTTCGGCTCGGTGGAATATCTGCGGCGCGAGTTCCGGCGGCTCGAACGTGAGCGCCCGCTGCAGCGCACCATGCTGTTCATCGTCAAGGGCGGCGGCGACATCGATCTTGCCGGGGCCGACCTGATCCTAGATGAAGCACGGCGGCGCGAGCGCATGGGCGGGGCGCTGCACCTGCAAGTGAAAACGCCGCGCACGCTGACCAAACTGGCGCGCTTCAAGGTGGTGCGCGAACTGACCCGCGAGCGGCTGCACCTGTCGAAAGGCGATGCCATCGCGTTGATCGTGCCAAAGCTCGATCCCGACATCTGTGCCACCTGTACCAAGCGCATCTTCCACGAGTGTGCCGCGCAGCCGGGGCCGCCGCCGCAGCCCGATACGCGCACGTGACCGGCGATCCGGCGCGACCCGCTTGTCGGCCCTGCCCCACTTGTCCGCCCTGACCCACGCGCTATGCTTTGACCGCGCAATAAAGATCAACGGGAGAGAGCCATGACCATGCTCAAGACCGCCGCCGCACTATTGGCGCTGCTGGCGCCAAGCGCACTTTCGGCGGCCTACGGCGATACCGGCGGGCCAGAGCGCGCCCCGGTCGCCCCTGCGGCCACGGCTCCGGCAGAGCCCGCTGGCCGGACGCTTGCCATGAGCATCGGCAAACCGACGCGACTGACCAGCGGCGAGCAGCAGGCGCTCAGGACGCTGGTTCCGGGCCTTGATCCGGCATCGATCCCGCCCGCGAGGGTCGGCAAGCTGCGCGCCATTCTCTATAACAGCAAGGCCAATGACGCCGAGAAGCGCAGCCGTATCGAGAGCCTGCTCAGATGAGCGGGCTACCCGAAACGCGGCACCAGCAGAGCGAGAGACCGTTGCCGCGCGGGTAAATTTGGGTGTTCGGCAAAGACCAATGCCGCGCGGTTGGGGGCGGCTGAGGCGACACCAGGCGCGCCGATGCAACCCGGCATTCGAGCGCCGCGCGTTCAGAATATGCCGATGCGATGCGCCAGCCGCTTCCAGTCGCGCATGCGCTGATCCATGTCCGAGCCCAGAGCGGTGGCCGTGGCGTGCACCAGCAGGCTCGAAGCCGCGTTGAGCCCGAGGATCGACTCGAGAAACAGCCCGGTTTTAGAAGGCGTGTTGATCACCGCGTCGGTCACCTCATGCGCCCAGTGGCAATACTCGTCGGTGATCACCACCACCGAGCGCCCCTGCTCGCGCGCCATCCGCGCCAGCGTCTCGCATTCGGCGGCATAGGGGATGACGTCGATGATCAACAGGCAACTGCCGCCCTCCGCGGGCGGGTCGAGCCATTCCGACAGCATGCCGTCATGGCCCGACAGGAACCGCACCCGCGGCCGCGCCAACGCCAGCCGACGCGCCGTATCCTCAGCCAGCCCGCGCACGGTCTGGAAGCCGGTCACATAGACATCGGTCGCCTCGCGCAGATAGCGCTCTGCCGCTTGGAACGCCGGCGTGTTGATCTTTGCGTAGACCGTGCTGACCGCGCGCAGCTCGGCGTTCATCTGGTCCTGCCAATCCTGCGGCAGATCGCTGCTGTCGGTCGCAAGGCTCTCGCCGGTCACCGAATAGCGGTGGCGCAGCATCGCCTTGAACTCTTTCATCCCGGCACAGCCAAAGCGGCGCAGCATCCGGCCCACGGTGATCTCGGCCACGCCCGCCTTCTGGGCGATCGACTTTCCGGTCTCGAAGGAAATCGAGTTGAGATTGAGCAAGAAGTACTGCGCGACTTTCGCCTCCTGCTTGGGCAAGGACGGCAGCCCTTCCTCGACTTTGCTTACAAATTCATCAACCGGCGCTTCGGCGTAGGAGGCGAACCCGTGCGACATGGCGATTTCCCCGACGATAGAAAACTAACATTTGACCGAAATGACAGTATCGCACCATTTTGGCGACTCAAGGCAAAACCGAAAAACCGCCTGACAGGGAGACACCGAAACCATGAAAAAGACGCATCTTGCCGCAACCACGGCGCTTGTCCTGGCACCGCTGGCGGCCTCCGCCGAGACGCTGTCGCTCTACAACTGGGGCGATTACATCAACCCCGCCGTGCTCGAGGCCTTCACCGAAGAAACCGGTATCGAGGTCACGCTCGACAGCTATGGCTCTAACGAGGAAATGCTAGCAAAGATTCAGGCTGGCGCCACGGGCTACGACATCGTTTTCCCGTCGGTCCACATGCACGACATCATGTTCCAGCTTGGCCTGCTGGCGAAAACCGACATCGGCGAGGCACCGGGGTTTGAAAACATCGACCCGCAGTTCGTGCGCGCCCAGACCGACCCCGACGCCGAGTACTGCCTGCCCTACGCCTGGGGCAACGTCGGCATCGTCTACAACAAGGAACTGGCCGGCGACATCCAGAGCTGGGACGACTTCTTCGCGCTTGGCGCCGACGGTAAGAAGATCACCCTGCTGGACGACCTGCGCGAGACCATCGGCATCGGCCTGATCGTCAACGGCAACTCGGTGAACTCGACCGATCCGGCCGAGGTCGAGGCGGCGGCGGACTACGTTATCGACCACATCTCCGGCGTTACCGCCTTCACCTACGACTCGGTGCCGCAGGTGATCTCGGGCGATGTGGCGGCGGCGCATTGGTACGTGGGCGCCAACCTCTATGTGTCGGAAAACCCCGACACCGTCGGCTACATCATCCCCGAGGAAGGCGCGACCATGTACCAAGAGGACATGTGCGTTCTGGAGTCGGCGCCCAACAAGGACGCCGCGAAGAAATTCCTTGAGTTCTACCTGCGCCCCGAGATCGCCGCGCTGAACGTCGAGCAGCAGATGAACGGCACGCCCAATGTGCCCGCGCAGGATCTGATCCCCGAGGAGATCGCGGCGAACGCGACGATCTACCCGTCGCAGGACGTCATGGAAAAACTACAGATCTTCGAAGACCTTGGCCGCGATCTGCAGCTCTACAACTCTGAATGGACGCGCATCAAGACCGCGCAATGATGCCCTTTGACACCCATCCGGCGGGGATCTTCCCCGCCGGTACGCAGGACCGCTCCGCAATGCCATCCCCGCTTGAAATCCTCGACGCCCGCAAGTCCTTCCGGACGCCGGAGGGCGGCACCATGACCGCGCTCGACGGCATCTCGCTGAAGCTCGCCAGCGCCGAGTTCGTCACCCTGCTCGGCCCCTCGGGCTGCGGCAAGACCACGCTGCTGCGCACCATCAGCGGCTTCGAGACGCTGGACGCGGGCGAGGTGCTGATCGACGGCAGCGCCGTCACCCAGATGCCGGCGCACCGCCGCCCGGTGAACACCGTGTTCCAGCGCTACGCCCTGTTTGGCCATATGAGTGTGGCGCGCAACGTCGGCTACGCGCTGGAGATCGCCGGACGCGACAAGCGCGAGATCCGCAATCGCGTCGGCGAGATGCTGGAACTGGTGGGGCTTGCGGGGATGGAGAACCGCTCGATCCAGCAGCTTTCCGGCGGCCAGCAACAGCGCGTGGCGCTGGCCCGCGCGCTTGCCGCCAAGCCGAAACTGCTGCTGCTCGACGAGCCGCTCTCGGCGCTCGACAAGAACCTGCGCCAGAAGATGCAGCAGGAACTGAAGGCGCTGCAGCGCGAACTGGGCATAGGCTTCGTCTTCGTCACCCACGATCAGGAGGAGGCGCTGACCATGTCCGACCGCATCGCCGTGCTGGCACATGGGCAGATCCAGCAGATCGGCGCGCCGACCGAGCTGTACCAGACGCCTGCCAATCTCTTCACCGCCGACTTCCTTGGCGAGAGCAACCTGCTGCCCGTGAAGATCGAGGGCGGCAGAGCCTGCCTGAACGACGGTCAGAGCTTTGCCGCGACCCATGCCAAAGGCGAGGCGACGCTGCTGCTTCGGCCCGAGACGCTGTC
This sequence comes from Salipiger sp. ABF4_146, assembly GCF_056161345.1. Classification (NCBI taxonomy): domain Bacteria; kingdom Pseudomonadati; phylum Pseudomonadota; class Alphaproteobacteria; order Rhodobacterales; family Roseobacteraceae; genus Salipiger; species Salipiger sp. ABF4_146. The sequence continues at coordinate 90,924 of NZ_JBSWYX010000008.1, forward strand.
GGTGAGGGCGCCCGACGATCATGCCCTGAGTTTCACCGGCACCATCCGCGAGACTTACTACACCGGCACCGACCACCAGATCGCGCTGGAAACCACCGGCCATGGCACCTTGCACGCACTGCTGCGCAGCGGCAGCGCCCTGCCCGGCGTTGGCGAGACGCTGACGCTGCACGCGCCGGCGCAGGGGCTGCATCTGATCGACGAGGTCACCGCATGAGCCTCGCCCGCCGTAAGCTGCTGCAATTGGTGGGCCTGCTGGGGGCGCCGACGGTGTTCCTGCTGGTGTTCTTCTTCGGCCCGCTGCTGATCATGCTGGTCTACAGCTTCCTGACACCCGGCCTTTACGGCGGTGTCGACTGGATCTTCTCGCACCTCAACTACGGGCGCATCCTCGGCTGGGCCGACACCCGGTATGAGAAGTTCGATCCGGTCTACATCGCGATCTTCCTGCGCTCGCTGAAACTGGCGGCGCTGACGGTGCTGGCCAGCCTGCTGGTCTGCTACCCCGCCGCCTTCTGGATCAGCCGGATGCGGCCCGGCCTGCGCGACTTCGCGATCTTTCTGGTCACCCTGCCGTTCTTCGTCAGCCTGATCGTGCGGCTTTTCGCTTGGGTGCTGATCCAGCGGCCCACAGGCTTTCTCAATCAAGGTCTGATGGGGCTGGGGCTGACCGGCGCGCCGATGGAATTCCTCTACACCGATTTCGCGGTGATCCTCGGGATGACCTACGTCTTCATCCCCTTCATGTTCCTGCCGCTCTACGGCTCGATCGAAAAGCTCGATATGGCGCAGATCGAGGCCTCCTCGGATCTCGGCGCCACACGCGTTCAGACCTTCCGCAAGGTGATCCTGCCCGCCACCCTGCCCGGCATCGTCGGCGGCTCGATTATCACCTTCATTCCGGCCTTGGGCAACTTCATCGTGCCCTCGGTGCTGGGCGGCGCCAAGGTGCTGATGATCGGCAATCTGATCGAGCAGCAGTTCCTCTCGGCGCGCAACTGGCCCTTCGGCTCGGCGCTGGCGATGCTGGTGATGACCGCCGTGCTGCTTCTGCTGATCGCGCAGTTCCGGCTGGCGAAGAAGGAGGCGCAGTCATGATCCTGCGCCGCCTGCTCACCCTCTACGGGCTGCTCTTTTTCGTTTTCGTCTACGCGCCGATCCTGCTGGTGGTGATCTACTCGTTCAACGCCAACACGCTAAACATGATGATCTGGGACGGCTTCACGCTGGACTGGTACCGGCAGCTCTTCGGCATGGAGACCTCGCTGACGCAAAGCGCCACCTTCGTCGACAGCACAGACCAGCTCTGGGGCGCGGTGCGCACCAGCCTGATCGTCGCGCTTTCGACCTCGGTGTTCTCCACGATCTGCGGCACCGCACTGGCGCTGGCGGTGGCGCGCTACCGCTTCCGGCTGGCGCGGTTCTACCGGACGCTGTTGATGGTGCCGATGATCATGCCCGACATCGTGCTTGGCATCGCGCTGCTGATCTTCTTCATCACCATCGGCATGAACCTGTCGATGATGACCATCATTATCGGCCAGTCGACCTTCCTTATCTCCTATGTGTTCGTCACGGTGTCTGCCCGGCTGGCCGAGTTCGACACCAGCGTCGAAGAGGCCTCCGCCGACCTTGGCGCCACCCCGACGCAGACCTTCCGCAAGGTGACCCTGCCGGGCATCGCACCCGGTATCCTCGGCGGCTGGCTGCTGGCGTTCATCATCTCGATGGACGATCTGGTGATCACCTATTTCATCGCCGGCACCGGCAATACCACGCTGCCCATTCACATCTGGGGGCTGCTCCGCCGCGGCATCAAGCCCGAGATCAACGCCATCGCCACGCTGATGTTGCTGTTCACTTTGGTGATCGCCGCCGCCGGCCTCTACTTCAGATCGAGACGACAGAAATGACTTCGAAGACCAAACCCCGCGCCCGCGCGCTGGGAATTCCCCTGCCCGGCACCCCCGGACCGCTCAACGCCATCACCGATGTACCGGGGATCGAGGTGGGCACCACCGAGCTGCTTTCGTCGCAGGACCCGGCGCTCGCCACCCGCGGCATTCAGGTGCAGACCGGGGTCACCGCGATCCTGCCGCGTGGCCGCGACCCCGAGCCGAAACCGGTCTGGGCCGGGCAGTTCAGCCTCAACGGCAACGGCGAGATGACCGGCGCGCATTGGGTGCGCGACGGCGGCTGGCTGGCCGGGCCGATCATGATCTCCAACTCGCACGCCATCGGCCCCTGCCACACCGCGGCGGTGCGCTGGATGGTCGAGACCTATGGCGCCACATGGGAAGACAACCACCTCTGGGCGATGCCGGTGGTGGCCGAGACCTACGACGGCGTGCTCAACGACATCAACGGGCTGCATGTGACCGAGGCGCTGGCACGGCAGGCGCTCGACGCCGCCAAGCCCGGCCCTGTGACCGAGGGCAACTCGGGCGGCGGCGCGGGGATGATCTGCTACGAGTTCAAGGGCGGCACCGGCACCGCCTCGCGGCGGATCGAGGTCGAAGGCCAGAGCTTCACCATGGGCGCGCTGGTGCAGGCCAACCACGGGTTGCGGCCATGGCTGACCGTGGCAGGCCGCCGGGTTGGCGAGACGATGACCGAGCACCGTATCATGGACATGATGACCGAGCGTGGCTCGATCATCGTCATCCTCGCCACCGACCTGCCGCTGTCTTCGAGCCAACTCGAGCGCCTGTCGCGCCGCGCCGCCATTGGCATCGGCCGCGCCGGCTCGCCGGGGGGCAACAACTCGGGCGACATCTTCCTCGCCTTCTCCACCGCCAACGAGATGCCGCTGCCGCAGCTTTCGGGACCGTGGCGGCAGATGACTTGCCTGAACGACGAGCTGCTCGACCCGGTCTATATGGCCGCCGTCGAGGCGGTGGACGAGGCCGTGCTCAACGCGCTCTGCGCCGCCGAGGACGTGCCGATGGCGCGACCCGCCGTCGGCACCTGCCGGGCTATGGACACCGATCAGCTCATGGCGCTGCTGCAGGGCTGACACGCAGGCGGCGGGTGGTGTTTTTGGCGCCTCCCGCCGCTTGCCGAAGCGCATCCGGCGTAGGATACTGCGGCCCGCAGCCCAAGATGAGCCTCATGCCGCCATCCACCCCAAATCCCGCTCCGCCCGCCGGCCAGCCGTTCGTCCGCGCCACCGCGCTGGCCCCGGTATTGCGCCATTTCGAGGCCCGGCCCGAGGCGCTGGCGCAGATCGTCGAGGCCGAGGGCCTGACCCTGCCTGCGCTGCGCGACCCCTACGAGGAAATCCCTCTTGCCTCCTATCTGACCATCTTCGAGGCCGCCGCCCGCGCTGCGAAGGACCCGGTGCTGGGCGCCCGGCTGGGCCGCGCCATCACCCCCGCCGATCTTGGCCCGACCGGCTTGTTGCTGGCGCAATCGGCAACCATCCGGCGCGGGCTCGACCGGTTCAAAGGCGCGCTGGCCGCGCTGCAGAGCGCCACCGAGATGAGCCTGACAGGCGCCACGGGCAATGCCGGGTGGCACAGTCTCAGCTACCAGATCCGCACCACCCCCCGCACCCCCGGCGCGCAGGACGCCGAGTTTTCGCTCGCATGCCTGTGCCAGTTGCTGCGCCTGTCCTTCGACCGGCATTGGGCGCCCGAGGAGGTGCATTTCACCCATGCCCCCTCGCGCCGCCCCGACCTTCTGGAACGGCTCTTCGGAGCCCCGGTCAGATTTGAGCAGAGCGCCAATCGCATGCTGTTCGACGGCGTCGGGCTCGACACGCCGCATCGCACCGAGGACGCCGGGCTGATCGCGGTGATCGAGCGGCACGTGGCCGATCTGGTGCACGCGCAGAACCCGGAGCGCAGCGTGCGTGAGCGGGTGCAACTGGTGATCAGCCGCAACCTCGGCCAAGCACCGGTCGATCTGGCGACCGTTTCGGCGGCGCTCGGCGTCGCGCCGCGCAGCCTGCAGCGCCACCTCGCCGCTGAAGGCAGCTCGCTGCGCGATCTGGTGCGCGCGCAGCGCCAGAAGATCGCTGCGCAACAGCTCTCGCACCCCGAAACGCGGCTGAAGGCCGTGGCCGCCACGCTGGGTTATTCCGATGAGACCGTGTTCTGGCGGGCCTATCGGGAGTGGACCGGAGAGGCCCCCTCGCGCCGTCGCGGCTAGGCGACTCACCTGCGCCAGCGTTCTTCGGCTGCTGCGCGCACAATCACCCACCCTACCAAACCGCGTAGCAAAGATGCAGCGTGAAAACGCCTTTTCCCCGCGCTCAAGCCGCAGACGCCGCGCTGCGGCAGGAAAGCGAGGGTGGCGGCACGAATGGCGCATTTTATCGAATTTTTGGCGTGTATCGCAATAGATGCACCGCACGCCCCTCTTCAGCCTTTTGGCAACCAAAGCCCCCGAGAGGACGAGATGAGCGACACGATCACCGAAACCCCGCCCGCCGAGACCACCGCAGCGCAGACCGTCAAGCACCCGCTGGACCCGATCACCGCGACAGAGATCACCACGCTGAAGGCCGTTCTGGAGGCCGCCGGCTTTGCCGGGGAGAGCACCCGCTACTCCTATGTGATGCTGCGCGAGCCCACCCGCGAGACGCTGGCCAGCTTCACCCCGGGCGGCGCCATCCCGCGCGAGATCGGCGTGCTGGTCACCGACCTCGCCGCCGGGGCGCTGACCGAGATCATCGTCGACATTCCCGCCAAGTCGATCATTCACCAGCGCAACCTTGATCCCAAGGTCGACGGCTGGGGCCCGGTGCTCGACGAGGATTACGTCGCCGCCGAAGAAATCGCCAAGGCCGACCCGCGCTTCGTCGAGGCGCTGGCCAAGCGCGGCATCACCGACCTTGATACCGTCTTCTGCTGCCCTCTCTCGGCTGGCGTGTTCGGCTTCGAGGGTGAAGAAGGCCGCCGCATGCTGCGCGTGCTCAGCTTTCAGGCACCCAGCGCCGACGCCATCCACGCGCTTTGGGCCCATCCGATCGAGGGCGTGGTGTGCCACGTCGACCTGACCGAGCGGAAAGTGCTGCGCTTCGTCGACACCGGCTTTCCCACCGTGCCCGCGCAGAACGACGACTATCTCGATCCCGCGATCGAGACGCGCGAGACGATGAAGCCGCTCAACATCACCCAGCCGCAGGGCGGGTCCTTCACCATGGAGGACAACGTGCTGAGCTGGGAGAATTGGTCCATCCGCGTCGGCTTCAACGGGCGCGAGGGGCTCACCCTGCACGATATCCGCTTCAAGGACGGCGCGCGTGACCGCTCGATCCTCAACCGCGCCTCGGTGTCGGAGATGGTGGTGCCCTACGGCGAGCCGCAGCCGACGCACGAGTGGCAGAACTACTTCGACGCGGGCGAATACCAGTTCGGGCGTCTGGCGAACTCTCTGGTGCTGGGCTGCGACTGTCTGGGCGAGATCCACTACGTCGATGCCACCGTGGTCGACGACTTCTGCAACCCGATGGAGATCAAGAACGCGGTCTGTATCCACGAGGAAGACTTCGGCACGCTCTGGAAGCACACCGACATCTTCACCGGCCGCTCGGACGTGCGCCGCCAGCGTCGCCTTGTGGTGTCCTTCTTCGTCACCGTCGGCAACTACGACTACGGCTTCTACTGGTACTTCTACCTCGACGGGAAGATCGAACTGGAGTGCAAGGCGACCGGCATCGTCTTCACCTCGGGCCGGCCTGAGGGCGAGTATGAATGGGCCACCGAGCTTGCACCGCAACTCGGCGCGCCGCAGCACCAGCACATGTTCTCGGCAAGGCTCGATTTTGCCATCGACGGGCTGAAGAACCGGGTCGACGAAATCGACGTGAAGCGCGTCCCGATGGGCAAGGGCAACCCCGTGGGCAACGCCTTTACCCGGCAAATCACCCGGCTGGAGACCGAAAGCGCGGCGCAGCGCGTCGCCCGCAACGAACTGGGCCGTGTCTGGCGCATCTCCTCGGCCGAGGCGACCAATTACCTCGGCGAGCCGACCGCCTACGTGCTGGCCCCCGAGGGGCTGCCGCTGCTGCTGGCGGATGACGACGCCTCGATCACCCAGCGTGCGGGCTTTGCCACCAAGTCGCTCTGGGTCACGCAGTTCGACCGCGACGAGATGTGGGCGGCGGGCTACACGCCGAACCAGCATCCGGGCGGCGCGGGGCTTCCGGCCTATGCTGCAGCGAACCGCTCGGTCGATGGCGAGGACATCGTGGTGTGGCACACCTTCGGCCTGACCCACTTCCCGCGCACCGAGGACTGGCCGGTGATGCCGGTGGACTACGCGGGCTTCAAGTTGCGCCCCGAGAACTTCTTCGACCGCAACCCGACGCTGGACGTGCCCAAGGACCCCAACGGCGCGCATTGCTGCCGATCGAACAAGGTGGCGGCGGAGTAGGCCGTGCCAGAGGTCTCGGCATGGCACCTTTCGCTGCTGACGCTCGCGGCGCTCGGCACCTTGGCCTGCATGGCCGGGGCGAGCCGGGCGCAGCGCGGGGCGGCGCTGGCCTCGCTGCTGGCCATGGCGCTCGCCATGACCGGAGGTACGCCGGGACTGGTTCTGGGAGCGGGGGCCCTGCTGGCTCTGGTCCCGCTGGCCGCACGCGACGCGGCCCCTGCGCTCTGCGCGCACCGCGCCGCGTCGAACCTCGTGATGGCGCTCGTGCTGGGCGCACTCTTTGTCCTGAACGGCAGCGCGCTCTGCGCCAGCGGGGCCATTCCGCTGCTTTCGGCGCAGGGGCTCGCCCGCCTGCCGATGCCGGGACCGGACCTCTACCTGCAGGGCGCGGCACTTGCGCTGGCCGTCTACGCTGCTTTCGGCCTGCTGCTGAGCCTGCGCGCCGTCCTGACCCGCGACCTCGCCCGGCTGGGCGAGATCGCCCCGATGACTCTGGCCACCGCCGGCATGGGCGTGGGCCTCGCCTGAAGACCACCCAAAAAAGAAAACCAAGAAAACAAACCAACAGGAGACAGACATGACACGCATTGCCCCTCTCGCCCTCACCGGCGTGCTTGCGGCCCTGCCGCTGGCGGCGCAGGCCGAGTACCCCGAAAAGCCGGTGGAATTCGTCATTCCCTTCCCGCCGGGCGACCTCGAGGACATCCTCACCCGGATGATCGCCGACGAATTCCAAAGCGAATACGGCGTTGCCGCCGCGGTGGTGAACAAGCCCGGCGGCGGCGGTGGCCCGTTCCCCGGCGCGGTCGAGGTGGCCAGCGCCCCGGCGGACGGCTACACCATCGGCTCTTTCGTCTCGGACGTGCCGCTCTCGGGCCCCGAGATCGGCATCCCGCAGCTTTCGCCGAACCCCTTCGAGCCGATCGGCATTTTCGTGACCTACCCGTTCGTCATCGCCGCCGCCGGAGATGCGCCCTATGCCACGCTGGACGAGCTGGCCACCTACGCGCAGGACAATGATGTCGCGCTCGGCCACTTCGGCGCCATGCTGACGCCGACGCAGATCACCTTTGCCGTGGCGCAGGCCAAAGGCTTCGATTTCGCCTATGAAAGCGCCTTCGACGCGCTCGACTGCAATACGCTCGCCTCGGGCGACGTGGACGTGATGAACACCACGCTGCAGCAGGTCTTCCCCTGCCTTGACGACATCAAGGTGCTCGCCTCGATCGGGTCGGAGCGCATCCCGCTGACCCCCGACACGCCCACGGTCGGCGAGGTGGTGCCCGAACTGAACCTCGCGCTGTGGAACGGGCTGTTCGTGAAATCGGACGTGCCGCAGGAGGCGCGCGACAAGATCGCCGCGGTGGCCGAAAAGGTCATGGCTTCGGACGCCGCCAAGAAGCTCGCCGCCGACACCGGCGCGCTGATCTACTGGCAGGACGCGGCGGAGTCTGAGGCGCAGCTCGAGGCGGACATGGCGGCACGCGCGAAGATCGCCGAGCTTCTCGATGAGTGACCCCGTCGCCAAACCGGTTCCGGGCGTGGACATCCCTCCACGCCCGGGCCAGCGCACCGGCACGCGCTTTCAGCGCGTGCTGCGCACCATCAGCCTGCGGCAAGTCACCGGCGCGCCGCGCCGCGCTGCCGGCCCCGGCGAAGTGATCTTCGCGGCGGGCTTCTTCGGCCTGTCGCTGCTTCTGCTTCTGCTGCTGCCGTTCCAGACCGACTGGCTGCCGCGCACCCAGCTTTTCGTGCAGCCGCGCTTCTGGCCTGCGGTGGCGATCGTGACGATGCTGGTCTTCTCTGGCGGCCACCTGCTGCGCGCCCTCGCCGCGCATCCCTCGGGCGGCGCCTGGAACGAGATCAAGGGCTGGCTGCGCCCCCTGGAATTCGCCCTGTGGTTCCTTGCTTACGTGCAGCTTGTGCCGTGGTCCGGCTACCTGCTTGCGACCATCGCCTTCACCTGCGCCCTCAGCTGGCGACTGGGCTATCGCTCGCTGCGCTGGATGGGGCTGGCAACGCTCTTCGCGCTCGCCACCGTGCTGGTGTTCCGCAGCCTGCTGGGGGTGAACATCCCGTCGGGCGCGATCTACGAGCTTCTGCCCGCCAGCGGCTTCCGCTCTGTCCTGATGACCCGTTTCTGAGGCCCCGCCATGGACATGCTTCTTTCCGGCATCGGTATGCTGATGCATCTCGACGTGCTGCTGGCCTTGCTGATCGGCTCGGTCGGCGGTGTCATCATCGGCGCCATACCCGGCGTCGGCCCGGCCGTGGCCATCGCCATCCTGCTGCCCGCCACCTTTGCCCTGCCGCCGCTGGTCGGACTGGTGATGCTGCTCGGCATCTATGGCTCGTCGATGTTCGGTGGCGCGCTGCCGGCGATCCTGATCAACACGCCCGGCACGGCGGTCAACGCGCTGACCACCTACGACGGCCACCCGATGACCAGGCGAGGCGAGGCGCTGAAGGCGTTGGGTCTGGCCTATGGCGCGTCATTCGGCAGCGGCATCCTGTCGATCCTCGCGCTGATCCTGCTCTCGCCGGTGCTGGCCAAGGTGGCGCCGATGTTCGGCTCGAAGGAAATCTTCCTCGCCGCGCTGCTTGGCCTCGTGCTGGTGGTGATCGCGCACCGCGGCCAAGCGCTGGCGGCGGGCATGCTGGCGGGTTTCGGCGTCTTCCTCGGCACCGTTGGGCTGGAGCCGCTGAAATACACCCAGCGCTTCACCTTCGATCAGCCTTGGCTGGCCTCGGGCTTCGACCTGATCGTGGTGGTGCTGGGGCTGTTTGCGCTGAGCCAAGCCTTTCTGTTGTTGTCAGGGCCCGAGCAGGCGCCCGACGCCACGCCGATCCGCGGCTCCATGGCGCGCGCCATGACCCGAAGTTTCCGGCACAAGCGGCTGGTCGGCGCTGGCACCGGCTTTGGCGTGCTGATGGGCATGATCCCCGGCGTCGGCGAGTTCACCGCGCAGTTCCTCAGCTACACCTACGCGCAGAAGACCTCCAAGACCCCCGACGCCTTCGGCAACGGCAGCGAAGAGGGGCTGGTGGCCTCGGAGGCGGCCAACAACGCCGTGCCCGCCGCCGCGATGATCCCGCTCTTGGCGCTCGGCATTCCCGGCGAGGCGCTCACCGCAATGATGCTGTCGGTGTTCTACGTGCACAACGTCATCCCCGGCCCGCAGCTGTTTCAGGGGCAGATCGATTTCGTCTACGCGCTCTATGCGGCGATGATCCTGCTGAATGTCATCGTGGTGCTGTTCATGATGGTCTCGTCGAACCTGCTGCTGAAGATCATCCGCATCCCGACGCGCTTTCTGGGGGTGATGATCCTGACCCTGAGCTTCGTCGGGGTCTACAGCCTGCGCAACTCGATCACCGATTGCATCATCGCCGCCATCTTTGGCTGGATCGGCCTGATCCTCAAGCGGCAGGACCTGCCGCCGGTGCCGATCATCCTCGGGCTGGTGCTGGGCGGGATCATGGAGACGAAGTTCCGCCCTGCCATGGCCCGGGTCGAGGTCTTTGCCGATTTCTTCCAACGCCCGATCGCGGCCTTCCTCGGAGTGGCGATCCTCGCGCTGGTGGTGGGGCATTTCGCGTCACTGCGCCGGCAGGCACTGGAACGCGCAGAAGCCGCAGAGACCTGACCCATTTGCGGCGCGCGGGCCTTGTCCTGCGCGCCGCACAAAGCGGAGCGATTTCCCGTCCCATGCGAGACCTTACCCTGCGACAAGAAAACATCCGATCACAGACGGTTGAGGGATGACTCTCTTAAAACGTGTGCTAGGGTTCCCTCACTATTTAGGTTCCAAGCAATTGACGCGCGGGAGAAAAGTGATGTTGAGGCCGTATATTCTGGCGATCCCCCTAGCCTTCGCTGGGCTGACAGGGGCCGCTTTGGCTCAGGAAGAGACCGAGAAGCCGAACATTCTCGTTATCTGGGGTGATGACATCGGCTGGTCGAACCTGTCGTCCTACGGGATGGGCACCATGGGCTACACCACGCCCAATATCGACCGCATCGCGATGGAAGGCATCCGCTTCACCGATCACTACGCGCAGCCGAGCTGTACCGCAGGCCGCGCCGCCTTCATCACCGGGCAATACCCGATCCGCTCGGGCATGACGACGGTGGGCCAGCCGGGCTCGCCGCTGGGCCTGCAGGCCGCCTCTCCGACGCTGGCTGAAGAGCTCAAGGAGATCGGCTATCGCACCGGCCATTTCGGCAAGAACCACCTCGGCGACCGCAACGAGCACCTGCCGACGGTGCATGGCTTCGACGAGTTCTTCGGCAACCTCTACCACCTCAACACCCAAGAAGAGGCCGAGCAGCGTGACTACCAACGCTTTGGCGAGGCCTTCTCAGGCTCGCTCGAGGCCTATGAAGACCAGTTCGGTACCCGCGGGGTGATCCATTCCTTCGCGTCCGAGACCGACGACCCCACCGAGCAGCCGCGCTTCGGCAAGATCGGCATGCAGACCATCGAGGACACCGGCCCGCTCACCCAGGAGCGGATGAAGATGTTCGACGAGGAAGAAGTGCTGCCGCTGGCGATCGACTTCATGTCGGCCGCGCAGGAAGCCGGAGAGCCCTTCTTCGTCTGGCTCAACACCAGCCGCATGCATCTCTACACACGGCTCAACGAGGAATGGCGCTATGCCGCCGAGGAGTACACGTCCGAGGCCGATTTCTACGGCTCCGGCATGCTGCAGCATGACCATGACATCGGCATGGTGCTCGACTGGCTCGATGAGCAGGGGCTCGCTGACAATACGATCGTTTGGTACTCGACCGATAATGGCCCCGAGCATGCCTCCTGGCCGCACGGCGGCACCTCGCCGTTCCGCGGTGAAAAGATGACCACCTATGAGGGCGGTGTACGCGTACCATCGATGGTCCGCTGGCCGGGCCAGCTCGAAGCCGGGCAAATCCTCAACGGCATCCAGGGCCACCAGGATATGTTCACCTCGCTTGCCGCTGCCGCGGGGATCGAGGACGTGGCCGCCGAGGTCATGGAAGAGAAGCAGCAGTACATCGACGGGGTGAACAACCTGCCGTACTGGATGGGCGAAGAGGAGGCCTCGCGCCGGACCCATATCTTCCACTACTACGAGAGCAAGCTGACCGCGGTGCGCATGGGGCCGTGGAAGTTCCACTTCTCGACCAAGGAAGACTATTACGCCAACCTCGTGCCGCGCACCGTTCCGCTGGTGTTCAACATCCGAATGGACCCCTTCGAGAGCTATGACACCACCGACGCCTACGGGCATCTGATGCAGAAGATCTCCTGGCTGATCCAGCCGATGAGCGTGCTGATGAACCAGCACCTGCAGTCGTTGGCGGAATACCCGCCGGTGCAGGGGGGGACCTCTTTCGACATGTCCAACGTCGTGGCGGACTTCATGGAAAAGGGCATGCAGTAAGCATGGCCCCGGTAGGGCGCAGTCACGCGCCCTACCCTCTGCGCCATCGCGCAAAGGCGGCGGCGTCAGGCGTCTTCCTCTATCATCTTGCCTTCCGCAACGTGAACGTGGCATCTGCGCAGCGGCACGGTTGCGGCGGGCCAAGCCAATTCGCGCGCGCGGCGCGCGATCGGAGCATTTGTCCACGTCAGGGCGCTTGATGCCGGCACGGGATTGGTATACTGGCGCATACAATAAGCCCGCCGCCGCTCGCCGACGCCAAATCCGACGTTTCGGTGATGCAGCTTTGCCAAACACCAGTCGCAGGAAACGTCATGAGCTTGTACACCGATTACTTGCAGGAAATCGAAACGCGCAAGGGCGAGGGGCTGCACCCCAAGCCGATTGACGATGGCGCGCTGGTCGCTGAGCTGATCGCCCAGATCGAAGACGAGTCCAACGAGCACCGCAAGGACTCGCTGGAGTTCTTCATCTACAACACCCTGCCCGGCACCACCAGCGCCGCGGGCGTGAAGGCCGCCTTCCTCAAGAAGATCATCCTTGGCGAGACGGTGGTTGCGGAAATCACCCCGGCGTTCGCTTTCGAACTGCTGTCGCACATGAAGGGCGGCCCTTCGGTCGAAGTGCTGCTGGACCTCGCGCTGGGGGACGACGCCGAGATCGCCGCGCAGGCCGCCGAAGTGCTGAAGACCCAGGTCTTCCTCTACGAAGCCGACATGGAGCGCCTTGAGGCCGCTTACAAGGCCGGCAACGCCGTCGCCAAAGATGTGCTGGAAAGCTACGCCAAGGCCGAGTTCTTCACCAAGCTTCCCGAGGTCGAGGAAGAGGTGAAGATCGTCACCTACATCGCCGCCGAAGGCGACATCTCGACCGACCTTCTGTCGCCGGGCAACCAAGCCCACTCGCGTTCGGACCGCGAACTGCACGGCAAGTGCATGATCTCGCCCGAAGCGCAGAAAGAAATTCAGGAACTGCAAGCGCAGCACCCCGACAAGCGCGTTATGCTGATCGCCGAAAAAGGCACCATGGGCGTGGGCTCGTCGCGCATGTCCGGCGTCAACAACGTGGCGCTGTGGACCGGCAAGAAAGCCAGCCCCTATGTGCCCTTCGTGAACATCGCGCCGGTCGTCGCGGGCACCAACGGCATCTCGCCGATCTTCCTGACCACCGTCGGCGTGACCGGCGGCATCGGTCTCGACCTGAAGAACTGGGTCAAGAAGGTCGACGCTGACGGCAAACCGATCCTCAACAACGACGGCAACCCGGTGCTGGAGCAGAAATACTCGGTAGCGACCGGCACCGTGCTCAAGATCGACACCAAGAACAAGAAGCTGCTCGACGAGTCCGGCAAGGAACTGGTCGACGTCTCCTCCGCCTTCACCCCGCAGAAGGTCGAGTTCATGAAGGCCGGCAGTTCCTACGCCGTGGTCTTCGGCAAGAAGCTCCAGACGTTTGCCGCAGAGACGCTCGGCGTCGAGGCGCCGCAGGTCTATGCGCCCTCGAAAGAGGTTTCGGCCGAAGGTCAGGGCCTGACCGCCGTCGAGAAAATCTTCAACCGCAACGCCGTCGGCAGCACCCCGGGCAAGACCCTGCACGCCGGTTCGGACGTCCGCGTGAAGGTCAACATCGTCGGCTCGCAGGACACCACCGGCCTGATGACCAGCCAAGAGCTGGAAGCAATGGCCGCCACGGTGATCTCGCCCACCGTCGACGGTGCCTATCAGTCCGGCTGTCACACCGCGTCGGTCTGGGACAAGAAGGCACAGGCCAACATCCCGCGCCTGATGAAGTTCATGAACGACTTCGGCCTGATCACCGCGCGTGACCCGAAAGACCAGTATCACGCGATGACCGACGTCATCCACAAGGTGCTGAACGACATCACCGTGGACGACTGGGACGTGATCATCGGCGGCGACAGCCACACCCGCATGTCCAAAGGCGTGGCCTTTGGCGCCGACAGCGGCACCGTTGCGCTGGCGCTGGCGACCGGCGAGGCGACCATGCCGATCCCCGAGTCCGTGAAGGTGAGCTTCAAGGGCAAGATGGCCGATCACATGGACTTCCGCGACGTGGTGCACGCCACGCAGGCGCAGATGCTGCAGCAGCACGGCGACAACGTCTTCCAAGGCCGCGTCATCGAAGTGCACATCGGCACCCTGCTTGCTGACCAAGCCTTCACCTTCACCGACTGGACCGCAGAGATGAAGGCCAAGGCCTCGATCTGTATCTCCAACGATGAGACGCTGATCGGCTCGCTGGAACTGGCCAAGAGCCGCATCCAGGTGATGATCGACAAGGGCATGGACAACGCCAACGGCACGCTGCAGGGCCTGATCGACAAGGCCGACAAGCGCATCGCCGAGATCCGCTCGGGCGAGAAGCCCGCGCTGGCACCTGACGCCAACGCCAAGTATTTCGCCGAGGTCGTCGTCGATCTCGACCAGATCAACGAGCCGATGATCGCCGACCCCGACGTCAACAATGCCGACCCGTCTCGCCGCTACACCCACGACACCATTCGCCCGATCTCTTACTACGGGGCCGAAAAGAAGGTGGACCTGGGCTTCGTCGGCTCGTGCATGGTGCACAAGGGCGACATGAAGATCGTCGCGCAGATGCTGAAAAACCTTGAGAAATCTCAGGGCAAGGTCGAGTTCAAGGCACCGCTGGTGGTGGCCGCACCGACCTACAACATCATCGACGAACTGAAAGAAGAAGGCGACTGGGAGATCCTGCAGAAGTACTCGGGCTTCGAGTTCGACGATCTCTTCCCGAAGAGCCAAGCGCGCACCGAGTACGAGAACATCCTCTATCTCGAGCGTCCGGGCTGCAACCTGTGCATGGGCAACCAGGAAAAGGCCGCCAAGGGCGACACCGTTCTGGCCACTTCGACCCGTCTGTTCCAAGGCCGCGTGGTCGAGGACTCCTCGGACAAGAAGGGCGAGAGCCTGCTGGCCTCGACGCCGGTGGTGGTGCTGTCGGCCATCCTTGGCCGCACGCCCAACGCGGATGAGTACAAGTCGGCCGTCGAAGGCATCGACCTGACCAAATTCGCGCCGCCGCAGGAAGTGCCCGGCACCGCGCGTTCGGTCCACTTCTGATCCCGGCATATGGATTTCTTTGGGCGCGCCTGACGTGCCCAAAGAGCTAAAACACAAGCGGCACCCCGTTCGGGCGCGCCTCGGGCAAGGGTCCTTCCCACCCGGGCGCGCCGCGTGACAGGGTGCCGTTTTGCGTTGCGCAGACCTTAGGGCGGTACGATACGCCGCTCGAGGGTGGAAATTTCACCCCCCGCAATTCCCCCACACTTCCCCCGCAGTTATCCCCGTGGACGTAACGTAAACCTCTGGACGACTCGGTTGAGAGAACGCCTCTGCGGCAGCATCCTTTGGGCTGTCGAAACCAACACATGAGGCGATCAGCATGGCCCGGATCCTTCTGCTCCTGCCAGACCACGACCAGCGCCGCGCGCTGGATCGTATTCTTTCCGAAGGTGGCCACGCCGCCTTTCAGACCGCCACCGCCGATGATGCGCGCCCGCTGATCGAAAGCGGCCAGTACGATCTGGTGATGCTGGATCCCGAACTGCCCGATCAGGATGGGTTTTCGTTCCTGCGCGATTTGCGCGCCCGCGACGATCGCCAGCCGATCGTCGTGCTGAACCGCTATGCCAAAGTGGCGACCACGCTGATCGCCAAGGGCCTTGGCGCCAGCGGCATTCTCACCATGCCGTTCACCCGCGGCGAGTTTTTCACCACCATCGACGACGCCATCGCGGCCTGAGGGCCAACCGCGTCGCAGCAAAAAGGCCCGGACCATCGGTCCGGGCCTTCTGCTGTCTGGCGCTCCCCCTATGGCTCAGCACAGAGAGAAGCCGGGCGCCCCCGCCCCAAGCCCCTCGCTGCGGCCAAGGCGTCGGTCCACCACCAGCTGCGGGATGCCCTTCGAGCAGGGCTCGACCCGCGCCTCCACCTCGAAGATGTCGCGCAGCAGGCCCGGCGTGACCACCTCGCCGGTCGGCCCGCAAGCGGCCAGCCCGCCGTCGGCAATCACCAGGCACGCATCGGTAAAGCGCAGCGCGTGGCCGAGGTCATGTTGGGCAATCATAACCAGCAGTCCCTGCTCGCGCGCAAGGCTGCGCATCAGCGTCTGCAGGCCGATCTGCCGCGACAGGTCCAGCGCCGAGGTCGGCTCGTCCATCAGCACGATCTGCGGCCGCTGCACCAGCGCCTGCGCCACGCTGACGATCTGCCGCTGCCCGCCGCTGAGATCGCCCACAGGCCGCCCGCGCAGCCGCTCCATGTCGAGCAGTGCGATCACCCTGTCGACCTCGGCATGATCCGCGCCCGACACCTGCAGCCGCCGCCCCTGCATGCGCGCCAGCAGAACCGCCTCATAGACCGACAGCGCCGGACGTGTGCCATCGTCCTGCGGCATGTAGGCGATGGGGCGCGTCACCTCGGCGCCCTCGATCCTGACCTCTCCGGCCCCCTTCAGCAGACCGAAGACGCGCTTGAACAGCGTCGATTTGCCTGCACCGTTGGGCCCCAGAAGCGAGACCACTTGCCCGCCATGCAGCCGTGGCGTGGTGATGCCGGAGAGCACCTCGCGCCCGCCGTAGGTCGCCGACAGATCGCGCAGTTCGAGGCTTACCATGCGCCGCCCCTCCGGCTGAGGATGAGGTAGAGGAAGAAGGGAATGCCGACGATCGCCGTGACGATGCCGATGGGGATCACCGTGCCGGGGATCGCCATCTTCGACAGCACCGAGCCCGCCGACAGCATCAGCGCGCCCGAGAGCGCCGCCCCCGGCAACAGGAAGCGCTGATCCTCCCCCACGAGCATACGCGCGATATGCGGCCCCACGAGGCCGACAAAACCGATGGTGCCAACGAAAGACACCGAGATCGCGGCCAGCAGGCTGACGATCATCAGCACCTCGAGCCGCACCCGCCCCGGGCGCACGCCCATGCTCTCGGCCTTGGCGTCACCGAGCCGCATCGCGGTCAGCGCCCAGCCCCGGCGTGCCAACAGCGGCAGCGAGAGCGCCAGCGCGGCGCAGGCGATGCCCAGCTTGGGCCAAGTCGCCTTGGTCAGGCTGCCCATGGTCCAGAACACCACCGCCGCCACCGCCTGCTGGCTGGCAAAGAACTGGATCAGCGACATCAGCGCGTTAAAGATGAAGACCAGCGCGATACCCAGCAGGATGATCGTCTCGCTGGTCACCCCGCGCCGCAGGCTGAGCGCGTAGATCGCCAACGCGGTCAGCATCGCCATCAGGAAGGCGTTGACCGGAATGATGTAGTCGACAGCAAAGGGAAACAGCGCCACGCCGAAGGCCAGCGCCAGCGCCGCGCCAAAACCCGCGCCCGCCGAGATGCCCAGCGTGAAGGGGCTGGCGAGCGGGTTGTTGAGGATGCTCTGCATCTGGGTGCCGGCGACCGACAGGCTTGCCCCTACGACCAGCGCCATCAGCGCGACCGGCATGCGGATATCCCAGACGATCACCCTTAGGCGTTCATCCACGGCGCCGGGCGTCACCAGCGTGCGCGCCACCTCGGTCAGCGAATAGCGCGCCGGGCCAAGCGCGAGATCGGCGCAGAAGACCAGGACCAGCGCCAAGCCGAGCGCCAGCAGGATCAGCTGCCTGCGAAGCACGAGGGCGCGATAGAAATCGCGCCCTGTGTTCGATCCGGTTGCAGATCCGATATCACTCATCGCTCAGCGAGACCCAGTAGCCGGGCTTGTAGTCCACCGGCAGGAAGCGCGCGTGCAGCTCCTTCAACGTCGCCTCGGGGTCGAGATCGGCAAAGATCTCGGGGTGCAGCCATGTGGCGATCTTCTGCACGGCGACAAAGTAGTAAGGGTTGTCGTAGAACTGGTGCCAGATGGCATGGAACTCGCCGGTCTCGACCGCGCCGATGCCGGTCATCGCGGTGCGCTCGGTCAGCGCCTCGAGCTTGCTCCGCGCCACATCCATGTCCGAGCCCGGCCCCATGCCGACCCAGTTGCCGCCGGGCACATAGGCGTCCCACTGGCCGCCTGTGACGATCACCTGATCGGGGTTGGCGGCGATGATCTGCTCGGGGTTCAATGTGCCGAAGGTCGAGGGCAGGATGTCGCCCGCGATATTGGTGCCGCCCGCGATCTCGACGTAGTCGCCGAAATTGCCGGGGCCAAAGGTCATGCAGCAATCGTCCGAATAGCCGCCGGCACGATCGACAAAGACCTTGGGCCGCTCGATCTCGGCCTCTGCCAGAGTATCGGTCACCCGCGCCATCTGCGCCTCGACGAAGTCGATGTAGTCTTCGGCCTGCTCTTCCTTGCCGGTCACCTTGCCCATGATGCGCATGGACTCGACGCTGTGCGCCATCGGGTCTTCACGGAAATCCACATAAGCGATCGAGATACCCAGCTTGGCCAGCTTGTCGTCGTAGCCCGCGTCTTCGGTCGCCGCTTTGGATTCCAGATTCATCAGCACCAGCTGCGGCTGCAGCGCGGCGGCCTGCTCGACATCGAAGGTGCCGTCCTTGAAGCCGCCGAAGGTGGGCAGGTCCTTCAGGTGCGGAAACTTCTCGGCGTAGATGTGATAGCTGTCGGGGTCCGCCTGCAGCAAATCCTTGCGCCAGCCGACGACCCTCTCGAACGGGTCCTCGCGGTCGAGAATGCCCAGCAGGTAGATCTGCCGACCCTCGCCGAGGATGATCCGCTCGACCGGCGCGTCGACGGTGACGTCGCGCCCCGCGATGTCGGTGAAGGTGACAGGATCGGCCAGCGCGGCCCCGGCATAGATCGAGAGGATCAGGGCGGCGCTACCAGCAAGGCGGTGCATCATCGGAACATCCAATCAGGAAAGAGCAGTTGCGGCTGGCCTAGTAATTACGACTATATCAGTCAAGTTTAATTCCCAAGCATAATTGTCGAGATTACGCCAGGGAAGGCCAACACATGCTGTCGCCGCCTGCGCACCTCAAGAAATGGTGCCGGCAGGCCCACGGCGGACCCTCGGGCTCCGGATGCCATGCACAGAGGCAAGGCTCTTACCGAACCCAGATTCATGCCTTTGTGATAAGCGCTTAGACGCCGACTCTCACGTCACATGTTGCCGAAATGTTCTGCCAGGATTAGTATCAGGGAAAACAACGCACCGAGGCGGCAGCGAATGAGAAAAGAATACGAAACGATCCTAGGCGCCGTGACCTTTCTGGCGCTGCTTTGTACCGGCTATGCCTACTATGCCCTCGACACCTCGGTGGCCACGACGCGGGCGCTGCCGATCATCGCGCTTGGCTACCTCGCGGTGCTGGTCATCGTGTTCAAGGGACTCGGCCTCGGGCTGACGCCCGCCAAACGGCGCGAACTGACCCGACATGTGGGGCTGCACTCTGCCGCCCTGTCGCGCAATCTGCGGCTGGCGGTGAAGAAGAACGACTACAATCGGGTGATCGCCGACGAGCGGCACGACATGGTTCTCGAATTCCTCGACAGCATCGATCTGTCCTTCGATTACCATCGGATCGAGCCCGCCGTGGTTGACTACGTACTGACCGAGATCGAGCGGATCGAGAGCGAAGCGCGCGATGGTGGGTTCGACGCAGAGGATTACCCCACAGACCCGGCGGAGTTCGAACATTGGTGCGCCGCACAGTTGCGCCACTTTGGCTGGGACGCGGATGTAACCAAACGCGGCTATGATCAGGGCATCGACATTGTCGCGCGCAAGGGCGCTTTGGTCATCGGGCTGCAGGTCAAGCTTTACAATTCACCGGTCGGCAACAAGGCCATCCAAGAAGCGTTCACCGGCAAGAATTACTATGGGCTGGCCGGTGCCGGGGTGCTCGCCACGGCGGGGTTCACCGCAAGCGCACGGCGGCTCGCGGCCACCACCGGCGTTCTGCTGCTAAGCCCGCACGACCTGCCGACCATCGACCGCGAGTTCGGCGTGGAGAGCTTCACCGAAGCGTGGGCGATGTAAGGCCCCTGGGGCAGCGCGCCGCCTGATCAGTGTGCCACGGGCCGACGCTTTGACACGCTCTCAAACCTCATCGGCACCCACGCACTCACTGATGTGTTCAGCGCGGCCGGCCGATCGGTTGGCCGCGACAGCTAATGTCACGGAACAGCCTAAGGGCAGCTGTCGCGTTTCCGCGCCACGCGCGGAACTTCGCGCATTTGCCTTGTTTGCTTGGCCGAAAGCCGCCTCTGCAGTAAGATGCGATCAACCAAGAGGCGCAAGCGCGCGCCCGGATCGACCAGAGGTTCAAAGCAGTGAGAAATGTCAAAGGCCTAGCCGCAGGGACCCTTCTGGCCGTCGCCGCCATCGTGGCGACAGGCTACGGCGTGTTGACGAATCAAGAGCCCGAGCACGTCGCATTGGCGGACAGCAGCCCCGCACCAGCCGTCTCCGTGCAGGCCGCGCCCCCCTCGCCCGAGGTCGCCCCGGCCCAGCTGTCTCGCGCCCCGGCGTCCGACACCTCTGCCCAGCGTGGCTCTTCGGAAGACCGTCTGCGCGAACTGGTGCAGCAGAGCACCGGCACAGTCTGCGAAACGCCGAACGGCTCGTGCACCGTCTCCCCGCGCCCGATCAACTCGCCCTGCAAATGCGGGCGCTATGTCGGTCAGGTCGTCCGCTGATCCGCAGGCTTTAACGTCCGCCCACCCTTGGCACCGGCGCCGCGCCGCTGCTTTGCGGGTAGTGGCCCATCTCGTCGCAGACCCGGACCAAGGCGGTATCGCGGCCCTCGCTGGTCCAGACCCAGACGCGCTCGACCCCCGGCACCGGCTCTTCCGGCAGTCGGAAGCTCGCAAGAATGCCGCGCATGTCGGGCATCACCTCGATCCGCTGCGCCTTTGCTCCGCCCAAGGTGACGACCGTGGAGCGCCACAGGCGCTCGCCCGGCACCACCAGATCGACAAGGTAATAGGGGTCCTGCGCCGCGCCGGGCTCTGCCGCCTCGGCGGACACCTTCGACCAGCGGACGCATTCGGCACGCTGGCCGCCTTCCTCCTCCGGCAGAACCGCCTCGTCCAAGGCTTCGACGTTGATCTGCGGCCCGAGGATCTTACTGCGCCCGATCACGATACTGTCGAGCGCGGTGTAATCGGGCGGCACTTTCAAGGTGATCGTTCCGGTCTCGTACCCTTTCATCAGAAACTGGATCCGGTCTTCGAACGCCATGCCCTCGTAGCTTTGCGAAAGGGGCGCGGTGCCCTCTTCGGGCCCGCCCGCCGCTGCGACGGGCTCTCCGGCAACAATCCTCTCCCAGAACTCCTCTTCCAGCCCCGGCAGCAGCGCAGAGCGATCCGACGGCACCTTGTCGAGGTCGAGGAACCCCTTCCAGACCTTCAGGCTGATCTCATCCATGTAGGCCGGCATCGAAATCAGCACCAACTGCGAGGCCATCATCGGCTCTTTCGGACCCTCCTTGACCACGGTCCAGCCAAAATCGAAATGCTTGCGGCGCTGCGCTTCGGGCTGGGCCGACCGGCTTTGACCCGAGGCGAAATTGATCACCCGCGGCACCGCCTCGATGGTCCGGCGGCTGCTGCCCCGCTCGAACCCGGCGCTGCCCGATACCCCCGACGCCCCACCGTCGAGGCCAAGCGACTGATGCTCGCTGACCTCGCGCACAACACCGGTGACGTCGCCGCGCGGAAACGCCGCGTAGGTGTAGCTTTCGACCTCCGCCATCCGGCGAAAAAACTCGTAGGCGCCAAGCCGCAGCCGCAGCGACCGTCCGGCAACGCATTCGTTCACGGTGACGGGCGGATCGCCCGGCTCGACAAGCTCGTTGTACAGTTGCTCAAGCGAGTCCCTGCCCGACCCTGTCGCGAGAAAGCTGCTGCCGTCCTGCTCCAAGCGGCACAAGACCCGCTGCGAGACATTCTCGGCGGTGCGCCCGATGACCGATAACGCCTCTGGCGTGAGGCTGTTCTTGATCTCCTCGATCAACGCCGCATCAGCCTCGATCCCCTGTTCGAGCCAGACGTTGAACCCCGGACAAAAGGCAGGTTCGCAGGCCAGAGGCTCCAATCCGCTTGCCGCCAGAAAGGCGGGATCTAGCGGCGCGCCCGAGCCTTCCACCGCCTGCTGCGCCGTCACCAACAGGTTCACGCTGCTGCCGCCGAACGACATGTCGACATCGTAGGGGCACAGCCCCGGCTCATAGGCCCCGCGGAAGATCGTCTTGGCATCGAGAAACAGCCCCCAGACCCCGGGCACGCCGCCGCTGGTGAAGGGAATGTCCGCCTGTTCGCGTTCAAGGAAGTCCCGCAAAGACAGTGTGCTCTCCGAGCCATGCTCGCAGGCCGCGCTTGCATTGCCGCGCACCTGCTCGCGCAGCCTCTCGGCCGTCTTGGCGCCGAAATGCGGCGCGCGGGTGATGAAATTCAACGCGTCATCCACCTCTTCGACCTGCGCGAAGAGAGTCTCGATGCGATCGCTCGCCCAATCTCCGAGCACCGGCCTTCCGTCCGGCCCACGCTCGCACATGGGGGCGTCAAGCTGGTCCCGCACCTCCTGAACGTTCGCATCGCGGCAGATGCGCTCTTCGTCGCCGCGGTATTCCGTCAACCGCCGCTCAAGGCTCAGAAGCCACCCTGCAAAGTAATCGTCGATCTGTTCAAGGATCTCGATCTCGTCGCCGGTAAACCTCCACGGCCTGCGCTCGCTATGAACATCATCCGCCGCCGCGTTTTCTCGGGCCACCTGCTCGTAGCGCATGAAATGCCGCAGGAAATCCTCGGGCGCGCGCCTTGCATCCCCGTCCCCCTGCGCCGGCGTACGGCTTAGGTTGAACAGCCGGTCGAGCGGGTTCTGCTCCATCCGCACCACGACCGTGGGGTTGAGATAGGCCTCCGAGCCGGGCAGGATCGACGTGTCAAACTTCAGCCCGAAGACGGTGTTGCCGCTCAGATCGTGGCGATCATCAAGGGCGTTTTCCAAGATCAACTGGCGGATCTTGTCACGCGCCTCGGATTGCAATTGGAACCGCGCATCGAAGGGCACCTTCAGCAACTCCTTCAACGCGGTGTCAGAGATCATCGCACCGGCCTCCGGTGACGCATCGCCGCTTTTCTTGCCGCTGTCGCCGGCACTGCCCGCTGCCAAGCTCAGCACCGCGCGCCGCATGTCCGCCTGCGCCTCTTCGATCCAACCGGCGTTGGGATCGTCGATCTCTTCGAGCCGCTCACGCAGCCACGCGTCCTGCAGGTACCGATCATTCACCAGACGCTGGCGGGTATAGACCTCGGGACTTTCCACATAGATCAGCCCCGACACCCCCGGACGATCAGGATCGCCGCGCAAAGATTGCGCGATGTCCGAGCGCGCGTTCTGGTAGCGCTGGGTGAGCAGCGGAGCGAGGTAAGAGCCCAAGACGAACAGCACGCAAAGTACAGCGACCGTGGCGACCACAACGAGCAGTGCGCGAAAGACTTTCGCACCGTGAAACACAGTCGCGCTCCATGCGCAAAGCCAAGTCCAAAGTCCGCCGGGCACGGCTGTCTCCTCGCGAATGATCCCAATCCAAACCCCGGCGCAGCGCCTGTCCGCGCCTAGGCCGCTGCCTCGGCCTCCAGCTCGGCCACGAAATTGCGATGCCCCGGCGCGTCCTCCGCCACTACGGCCGTGGCCTCCGGCGCGGGCGCGGGCTTGCGGTCGAGGTTCTGGCGCAGCATTTCCTGGGTGCGGTCCTGCTGGGTGCGCCCGACGTCGAGTAGCGCCTGATTGAACTCCTCGATCTGCTCATCCTTATTCTTCGAACCTCGGGAACTGCCGAACTCGAAGGCAAAAGCGTCGCTGAACATCTTCAACAGCGCCCCGGCGATGGTGGTGAGCAGCGCGATCAAAGAGGCGCGCGCGGTGTTGTTCTCCGTCTCGATCAAACCCAAGGCAACCACCGCCGCGATGCAGGCCAGCAGGCCGCCGACGACCATCTTCAGCATCATGTCGGCCCGGGCCTGCCCACGGGCGTTCTGGCTTTCGCGGGCGGCGCGACGGTCTTCCAGTTCGAGGCGGTAGACGTCGCGCTCGATCTCCATCATCGCGATGGTAAAGCGCCGCTCGGCCTCGGGATCGCTGCCCAGTTTCGCAATGATCTCGTCGACGCTGGCATCAACCGGCAGCCCAACGACCCCGGCGGCGGTGCCGACGACCTTTTCGGCAAACTCCCCGGCGCGGCTGCCGCTGAGTTTGCCCAGCAGGATCGGAGAGAACCGCCCGGCGATCAGCCGGGCGGCGGTGAGAAGCGTGGCGGTGGCAACCATGGCTCAGGCCTCCACTATGGCATCGAAGTCGGGCACGTCGAGTTCCAGCCGGTCGAGCAACGCCTTGCTCACCCGGCCATCCACTGGCATCCCCTCGCGCTCCTGAAAGATGCGGATCGCCGCGCGGGTCTGGTCGCCGATCCAACCATCAACCACGAGCCCGGAGTCGATCGCCACATTGAGCGCTGCCTGAAGCTGCATGGTATCTCCGCGCTCGAGATTGACCTGCCCGCCGGTGCGCTCTTCGTCGATCATCGCCCGCGCCTTGGTGAATTCCGCTGCCAGCTTGATGTGATACTTGTTGGCCCGGTAACCGGGGCCGTTGTAGGCCCGCGCAAACTCGCTCCAGTTTTCGCTGCGCAGCTTCTCGGCGAGGCTGTTGTGTTCGATGAAACGCACAAAGGCGGCAAGCTGCTGCGGCTCCCCCAGAGACATCGCGTTGACGAAGTCGACCACCGTATCAAAACCGACCAGATCGTGGTTAAAGCCCATGATTTGGAACAGCCCCCAAGAGGCTGATTTCAAAGCCGGTTCGCTATCGCCGCGGTTCACCCGGATCGCTTTGACCAGACGGTCATACTCGCCGCGCCCGCCCTTGTAATGCGTCCGTGTCCATTTCCGATACGAGATATCAGGGTGCTCTCGGTCGTATTTTCGTTTGGTCAAGCGGCTGAAATAATGCCCCTCGAAAAGAATACAGGGCCGGTCGGTTCCGGAAATGAAGCCGTTTTGTCGCGCCTCAACGGCCTTTACGGCTTTGATCACCGCAACATTCACTCCCAGCTGATTTGCGGCGGAAATTTCATCCGACCGCGTCAAATGCCTTATCGGAAACATGTGCTCCTCCCGTGGAGGGGGAATAGGCTTCATCCAATCCCGAAAGTGTGCCTCAGAACGCGATTTTGGTCAACTTTTACTCACACTTGAGCCAGCGCCCTGGCCGCAAGAGACACGCCGCCTGAGGTTGAAGCCTCTGAGCCCTTTGAAATTGGCCGAAGAAAAAAGAGAGATGAATATAAAAATCAGCTACTTGAGATAAAGCCTTCACGCAGAAATCTAGGCGCCAAAAAATATCAGCGATATCGAGCCACCTAAAAATGTGTCTTTTTAAGGGCAGTGCGTCTCGTGAGACATGCACTTTTTTGAAATAGGTGCATCGCTACGAACATTCGTCGACTTGAAAAACGCGGACTTCTCTTTCGCCAGGTGCCCGGGCTGCAGCGCCATCCACAGCGCGTCAACGGCACAGCGCAAGGAACGGGGCAAGCGCGACATCAGCACCAGATCGCTCAAATCAACTCGGGCGCGGGGAACTCCATTAGGCAGCCAATCGCCGCCATGGCATAGTTTGCCAGAGGATTTTCAGCACGCGGATTTTGCCATGGCCAATCTGATCGTCTGTTGCGACGGCACCTGGAACACCCCGACCCAAAGAGAAGACGGCAGGCCCTCTCCCACGAATGTGGTCAAGATCCACTCGGCACTGGCGCCGCTGGACACCGATGGCGCGCCGCAAAAAACCTACTACCGGCCCGGGGTCGGCAGTTCGGGCGGGCTCTGGACACGGCTGAAAGGCGGCGGCTTGGGTGTCGGCCTCGATGACGATATCAAGAGCGCCTACCACTGGCTGTGCGAGAACTACCTGCCATCGGACAGGATATTCCTCTTTGGCTTTTCCCGCGGCGCCTTTGCGGTGCGCAGCCTTGCCGGGGTGATCGGCAAATGCGGTCTGCTGGCTTTTCCCGACGATCAGATCGCCGAGGCCGAGAAATGGCGCCGGGTGGATGCGGCCTACAAAGCCTATCGCACGCTCGCCCCCGGACAGAAATGGAGCGACACCGCCTTCGAGCGGATCGCCGACGTCAAAATCGGCTTTCTGGGCGTGTGGGACACGGTGGGAGCGCTGGGGATCCCCGATGAGTTCCTGATCAACGTGCTCGACAACCGCAAGAGGTTCGAGTTCCACGACACAGAGCTTGGCCCGCAGGTCGCCGTCGCCCGCCATGCGATCGCCGTTGATGAACGCCGCCGCAGCTTTGCCCCGACGCTCTGGACCAGCCATGATCCCGGCGAAAGCGATATGGTGCAGACGTGGTTCTCCGGCGCGCACGGCGACATCGGCGGCGGCTATGCCGATAGCGCGCTCGGTGACATCACCCTGAAGTGGATGATCGAAGAGGCGCAGGCCCATGGCGCGACCTTCCGCGCCTCGGCCTTCGACCAGCTTTCCGGAGACCCGCTGGGCCAGTTGCACGAGTCCGCCAAACGTTCGCTCTACACCTATCTCAAGACCCGGCCGCGCAGCGTGCCCAACATCGACAGCGCCGACGGCGACGTGCACGACAGCGTCCGGCAGCGTCAAGCGACGCCGCCGCTGGTACAGCCGCGCTACTGGGAAACCCGCAGCCTGCAGCCGGGAGAGACGGAGACGTTCAACGTCTACGCCCGCGAGCAGTGGAACCACAGCGGTCTCTACTTGCGGGCGGGTGTCAGCTACGAGTTCAAGGCCAGCGGTGAATGGCTCGACGGCTCGATCAAATGCAGCCCCGACGGCGCGCCCGAAGGGTTCCATCTGGCCTATGCGCTGGTCTCGCCCTTCGACTGGTACCAGCGCCGCCGCCGCGCCAAGACCAAGAACCCCAATGCCACCATTCCGCTTGCCCGCCGCGAGCAAGACCTGCCGTGGTTCTGCCTCGTCGGGGTGATCGCCAGCGGCACCGGAGTACATGCAGAAACCAAGGAGCTTTGCCCGCACGAGGTCTTCCAGATCGGCACGCAGGCCCGCATCACCCCGAAAACCAGCGGCTATCTCTACTGCTTCGCCAACGACGTCTGGTACGCCTACGCCAACAACAAAGGGAAGGTGCGCCTGTCGATTTCCGCCTGAGCGCCCTGCATGGTTCGCTTTATATCGGCGCGTCCCGGCCAGACGGGCGCCTTTGACAGTCGAAATACCGGAAGTCTACGTCTTGCGACGCCGCCGAAACCTCCGGCCGGACCCTTCATTGTCGGAGGTTCAAAAGCCTGACTGGATCTCACACTTCACTGCGGTGCCGAGCGCCGGAAGGTGCCCGAGGTTCAACCAAGCCCAAACAGCCTGGCAAAGCAGCCGCGATGCCCGTCCTATCCGGCAAGCCACGCCTGCGCCTGCGCCATCTCGTCGGCTCGGAAGTGGCGCGCGTCGAGACCGAAGGCGCGCTTGCCGATCTGCACCGCCATGTCCTGCCAGCCCGCGTCGCCGACAATCGCCGCGCGGTGCACGCGGGCCGCGTGGCCGCGGACCAGAAAGAAGTGATCGCGCAGCGCGTCGAGCCCCTGCCAGCCGTCGAAATCGCGCAGGTCGATCAGCAGCCGCACCGTCTCGTGCTCGGCAAAGAAACTGTCAAGATCGCCGATAGCCGCCTCATAGGCCGCGCCATCAACCTTGCCGCGCAGGCGCACCTGTAGCGTCCCGCCTCCGAGATCCTCTTGCTGGATAGTGCCAAGGCTCTCGCGCAGCCAGCGCCGGGCCGCGTCCGCCTCCTGCATCTCGAAGGTGGCGACCGGACAGGGCATGAAGACCGAGAATCCTCCGACCGTCCGGCGCAGCATCTTGTCGTCCGAGACCAACGCGATGCGGTCGAACCCGCGCCAGTGCTTCAGCCCGGTTCGCGCGTCCTGAAACAAGGCCCCCAGCGTGAAATCCGACGCGCGCGCCTCGACGGTGGCGAGCAGCCGCAGCCGGTTGCCCGTGGTCAGCGCCGCGTCGAGCGCGGGCATCAGCGTATCGCGATAATCGGCATCGGTGATCGGCGGGGTCATCCGCATTTCAAGGATACCGTGCTCGGCGGTGTCGTGAACTTCGATCATGGCGCGATCCTCCCGCTTGAAGTATGCGCCAAGACCGCTTTTGCGCAAAGTCCTGTCCGGCCAGTCCTGCCTGCCTGCGCTGAGCTTCCGGCGGCAAAAGGCTGTAACGCTTCAGGATTTGATGCGGCGCAAAGTGTCGCCCCGCGAATCCGCCTAGGCTGCGGCAAGAATGTCCCTGCGAGGACCACAGCATGACGGCACAGAAGATCGCCCCGATCGGTCAGGTCGTCGCCATCCGCGGCGCGGTGGTGGACGTGCGCTTTGACGGTGGGGCCTTGCCTAAGATCGACGAGGCTCTGGTGGTGCCCCGCCCCGATGGCGCGGATGTCACCCTCGAGGTGCAGGCGCATCTCGACACCGCCACGCTGCGCAGCATCGCGCTGCAAGACACCACCGGCCTGCGGCGCGGCGCGCCCGCAACCGCAGTCGGCGGACCACTTGAAGTGCCGGTCGGCGAAGCGGTGCTCGGGCGTCTGCTGGATGTCACAGGCGGCATTGGCGACGCCGGAGAGGCACTTCCTACCGACGTGCCACGCCGCCCCGTCCACCGTCCGCCGCCGCCCTTCCGCGCCAGCTTGGGGACGCCACAGCTGTTCCACACCGGGATCAAGGTCTTCGACCTGCTGACGCCGCTGGCGCAGGGCAGCAAGGCGGCGATGTTCGGCGGTGCGGGGGTGGGCAAGACCGTGCTGGTGATGGAACTGATCCACGCCATGGTCGCCAGCTACAAGGGCATCTCGGTCTTCTCTGGCGTCGGCGAGCGCTCGCGCGAGGGACACGAGCTTTTGGTCGAGATGACCCATGCGGGCGTGCTCGACCGCACCGTGCTGGTCTATGGTCAGATGAACGAGCCGCCGGGCGCGCGCTGGCGGGTGCCACTGACCGCGCTGACCATCGCCGAGCATTTCCGTGACGAGGCGCAGCGCAACGTGCTGCTGCTGATGGACAACGTGTTTCGCTTCGTGCAGGCCGGGGCAGAGGTTTCGGGGCTTCTGGGCCGCCTGCCCTCGCGGGTGGGCTATCAACCGACGCTGGGCACCGAGGTGGCCGAGCTTCAGGAGCGCATCGCCTCGTCTGGCCGCGCCTCGGTCACGGCGGTCGAGGCGGTCTATGTGCCCGCAGATGATTTCACCGACCCGGCGGTGACCGCCATCGCCTCGCATGTGGACAGCATGGTGGTGCTGTCGCGCGCCATGGCCGCCGATGGCATGTATCCGGCGATCGACCCGGTGGCCTCCTCGTCGATCCTGCTCGACCCGCTGATCCTTGGCGAAGACCACGTGCGCACCGCCAATGAAGTGCGCCGGGCGATCGAGCATTACCGCGGCCTGCAGGACGTGATCTCGCTGCTCGGTATGGAGGAACTGGGCCGCGAGGACCGGCAGATCGTCGAACGCGCGCGCCGCCTGCAGCGCTTTCTTACCCAGCCCTTCACCGTGACCGAGGCCTTCACCGGCATCCCCGGCCGCTCGGTGCCGATCGAAGAGACCATCGCCGGCTGCAAGGCGATCCTCGACGGCGCCTGCGACGATTGGGACGAGGGCGCGCTCTACATGGTCGGCACGCTGGACGAGGCGCGCGAGAAACAGGCCGCGGCGATGGGTGCGACATGAGCGGGCTCCATCTCACCATCACCACGCCGATGAGCGTTCTGGTCGACCAGACCGGCGTCACCTCGGTGCGCGCCGAAGACCGCAGCGGCGCTTTTGGCATACTACCGGGGCATACCGAGTTCATGACCGTGCTGCCCGCCTCGGTGCTGCGCTGGCGCACGGCGCGGGGCGCGCTGCGCTTCTGCGCCCTGCGCAGCGGTTTGTTGACGGTGGAGAACGGCACCGCCGTGGCCGTGGCATGCCGTGAAGGCGTGCTCGGAGGCGACCTGCACGCGCTCGAAGCCGAGGTGGAGGCGCTGCGCGCCGCCGAGGCAGACGCCGACCGGCGCGAGCGGGTCGAGCAGATGCGCCTGCATGCCAGCGCGGTGCGCCAGTTGATGCAATACCTGCGCCCCGGACGGCCCGGCGGTCCGGCTCCGGGGCCCTTCGCAGCCGACGCAGGCGGAGACGGGCGATGAGCGAAGAGCACAAGAGCCACATCGCCGACGCCGCCCGCCGCTCGGCAGAACGCCACCGGCTCGGCGAGGAGACGCCCGAGCCGTCGCTCGGCGCGCGGCTGGGGCAGATCGGCATACTGGGTTGGGCGGTGGTGGTGCCGACGCTGCTGGGCGTGGTGCTGGGCCGCGCCGCCGACCGGGTCTTCGACACCGGCGTCTTCTTCACCGCCCCGGCGATCATGATTGGCGCGGCGATCGGCTTTCACGCCGCATGGAAATGGATGCACAAGCAATGACCCTTCTCGATGCGCCCTACCCGCTCGCTGCCCTCGCGCTCTGCCTTGGTTTCGCGCTTGGATGGGGGCATTTCGCCAGCCTGCAACGTGTGACCGCGCTCTACCTCGAAGGTGGCTCGGCGTGGCGCGCCCTCGCCCTGCAACTCGGCCGCCTCGCGCTGCTTTCAGCGCTTTTGATCGGGCTGGCGCTGCTGGGCGCGCTGCCGCTGCTGGCGGGCACGCTGGGGCTGCTGCTGGCGCGGCAGGCGGTGCTGCGCCGGGTTCGAAAGGCGCCATGATGGACAGCCCGCTTTCCCTCGAGCCGCTGTTCTACGTCGGGCCGGTGCCGATCACCGAACCGGTGCTGGTGACATGGGCGATCCTCGTGCTGCTGGCGCTTGGCTGTCGCCTCGCCACCCGCCATCTGTCGTTGACGCCGGGCCGGGTGCAGACCGTGCTGGAACTCTTCGTCGGCACCGTCGACGCGCAGATCAAAGACACCATGCAGCGCGACCCGCGCCGCTACCGCGCGCTGATCGGGACGATCTTTCTGTTCGTGCTTGTCGCCAACTGGTCCGCGCTGCTGCCCGGCGTTGAGCCGCCCACCGCGCGGCTCGAGACCGACGCCGCGCTGGCGCTGATCGTCTTCGCCGCGACCGTCTGGTACGGCATCGCGGCGCAGGGGCTGAAAGGCTATCTCGCCACCTTCGCCGAACCGTCGTGGGTGATGATCCCGCTCAATGTCGTCGAGCAGATCACCCGCACGTTCTCGCTGATCGTGCGCCTCTTCGGCAATGTCATGAGCGGCGTTTTCGTCATCGGCATCATCCTCACGCTCGCCGGGCTGCTGGTGCCGATCCCGCTGATGGCGCTCGATCTGCTGACCGGTGCCGTGCAGGCCTACATCTTCGCCGTGCTGGCCACCGTCTTCATCGGTGCCGCGGTCGGCGAACACGCCCCCTCTTCCGTGTCCGCAAAGGAGCCCCGCCCATGACCGCAAACCTTGTCGAGATCGTCAGCATCCTTGCCGCTGCACTGGCCGTGTCCTTCGGCGCGATCGGCCCGGCGCTGGCCGAAGGCCGCGCCGTTGCCGCCGCCATGGATGCCATCGCCCGCCAGCCCGAGGCGGCGGGCACGCTCAGCCGCACGCTTTTTGTCGGCCTCGCGATGATCGAGACCATGGCGATCTACACGCTGGTGGTCGCGCTGCTGCTGCTCTTCGCCAACCCCTTCGTCTGAGGCGGGACCTGCGATGAGCTTCGACTGGTGGACATTGGGTCTGCAGACGATCAACCTTCTGGTTCTGCTGTGGATCCTGTCGCACTTCCTGTTCAAGCCGGTGTCGAAGATCCTCGCGCAGCGGCAGGCGGCGGCGACGGGGGCGCTGGATCAGGCCCGCGCCGCGCGGGCCGAAGCCGAGGCCGCGCTTGCCGATCTCCGGGCCAGCGACGCCGCCATGGCAGAGCGGCGCGCCGCGTTTCTGAAGACGGCACAGGACGAGGCCGACCGCGCCAAGCGCGACCTGATCGACGCAGCCCGCAAAGACGCCGAAGCGTTGCGTGCCGAGGCACAGGCCGACGCACAGCGCAGCCGCGCCGACGCCGAGCGCGCGATGCAGGACGAGGCGGCGGGCCTTGCCGTCGACATCTCGCAACGGCTGCTGGAACGGCTACCCCAGCGGCTGCGCGTGACCGGCTTCATCGATGGGCTGGCCGAGGCGGTGGCGGACCTGCCCGAGCAGACGCGGGCGGGCCTCGGCGTCGAAGGGCCGGTGCCGGTGCGCTGCGCAGCCGCACTGAGCGAAGACGAACGCGAGGGGCTCAAGACCCGGCTCGCCGAAGTTCTGGGCCGCCCGATCGACATTACCGTGACGGAAGACCCGGCGCTGATCGCGGGGCTGGAACTGGATGCCCCGCACGCCATCGTCCGCAACCATTTCCGCGCCGACCTCGCGCGCATCCGGCAGGAGTTGCTGAAACATGACTGAGGAACCTGCCTCTGCCGACTGGCTGCGCCGGGGCCGCGCCGCGCTCGCCCGCACCCCGCTGGCGCCCGAGGCCGAACCGATTGGCAGAGTGATTTCGGTCGCGGATGGGATCGCGCGGGTCTCCGGCCTTCCCGATGCCCCACTCGGTGCCCTGCTGCGGTTCGAGGGCGGACAGGAGGGCTTTGCCCAGACCCTGGACGCGGCGGAGATCGACGCGGTGCTCTTTGACGACGTGACCGGGATTGCGGCGGGCAGCAAGGTCACCGACACCGGAGAAGTGGTCCGAGTGCCGGTCGGCGAGACGCTGCTGGGCCGCATCGTCGACCCGCTCGGGCGCCCCATCGACGGCGGCGCGGCACTGCAGCCCGCGGACAGGCTGCCCATCGAACGCCCCGCTCCCAGCATCATCGCGCGTGACTTGGTGTCCGAGCCGCTGATGACCGGGGTGCTGGTGGTGGACAGCCTGTTCGCCATCGGGCGCGGCCAACGCGAACTGATCGTCGGCGACCGCGCCACCGGCAAGACCGCGCTGGCGGTGGAAGCGATCATCAACCAGAAGCACACGGAGGTCATCTGCATCTACGTCGCCGTCGGCCAGCGCGCGACGGCGGTGGAGCGAGTCATCGCCGCGGTGCGCGCGCATGGCGCGCCCGAGCGCTGCGTCTTTGTCGTCGGCCACGCCGGCAGCGCGCCGGGGTTGCAGTGGATCGCGCCTTTCGCCGGGATGACCATGGCCGAGCAGTTCCGCGATGCGGGCCACGACGTGCTGATTGTCATCGACGACCTCACCCGCCATGCCGCCACCCATCGCGAACTGGCCCTGCTGACCCGCGAGCCGCCGGGCCGCGAGGCCTATCCGGGCGATATATTCTACCTCCACGCGCGGCTTCTGGAACGCGCCGCCAAGCTGCCGCGCGAGGTCGGCGGTTCGATCACCGCCCTGCCGATCGCCGAGACCGACGCGGGCAACCTGTCGGCCTATATCCCGACCAACCTGATCTCGATCACCGATGGGCAGATCGTGCTCGACTCGCATCTCTTCGCGGCCAATCAGCGTCCGGCGGTGGATGTGGGCCTGTCGGTCAGCCGGGTTGGCGGCAAGGCGCAGGCCCCGGCGCTGCGCGCGGTGTCGGGGCGACTTCGGCTGGATTACGCACAGTTTCAAGAGCTTGAAATGTTCACCCGCTTCGGCGGCATCTCCAGCACCCGCGTGACGGCACAGATCGCCCGCGGCGAACGCATTCGCGCGCTGCTCACCCAGCCGCGCTACGCCGGGCTGCGGCTGGCCGATCAGGTGGCACTGCTGGCGGCTCTGGCCGAGGGCGTGCTCGACAAGATGCCCACCGAGCGCCTGCCAGACCTGCGGCGGCAATTGCCCGGGCGGCTGGATACGCAGGGCTCCGAGGCGGTGGCCGCGCTGCAGGCGGATGGAACGCTGGCCGAGCAGCATCGCGCGGCGCTGGTGGCGCTGGTGGCCGCACTTGCGCAGGAGATCACCGGAGGCGCCACAGCCGAGGAAACCGGCGGATGAGCGGCACGCTTGCGGATATCGAAGAGCGCATCGGCACGGTGCACAAGCTTGCGGCGGTGATCGCGGCGATGCGTGGGATCGCAGCGTCGCGGCTGCGCGACGCGCACGCGCATGTCGACGCGATCCGGCTTTATGCCGACACCATCGGCGAGGCCATCGGCCATGCCCTGACCTTCCCGATGCCGCCACAGGCCGCCAGTGGATCGACCGCCCCCGGCGGCGAGGTGCTGATCGTGCTCTGCGCCGAGCAGGGGTTCGCGGGCAGCTTCTCGGCGCGCGTGCTTGCGGCGGCACAGGCGGCGTTGCAGACCGGCGGCGGGGCGCCCTATCCCGACGTGCTGCTTCTGGGCGACCGAGGGCTGCTGCTGGCGCCGGAGTACGGCATCGCGCCAAGCTGGAGCGCGCCAATGATCGCGCACCCCGCACGCACCGCGCATCTGGCCGGGCGCATCGCCGAGGAGGTGTTCCAGCGCATCGCGGGCGGACGCGCGCGCGCCGTGACGATCCTGCACGCCGCCCCCGGCGGCACCGAGGGCTTCGATGTGCTGCACCGGCGGCTTGTCCCCTTCGACTACGCGCGCTTTCCGCCGCCCCAATCCAGCCTGCCGCCGCGCCTGACCCTGCCGCCTGAGCAATTGCTGGCCCGGCTGGTCGAGGAATACGTCTTTGCCGAGATCAGCGAAGCCATGATGCTGTCTTTCGCCGCCGAGAACGAGGCGCGGATGCGCGCGATGATCGCCGCCCATGACAATGTCAGCGCCTCTCTGGATACGCTGGCCGGACAGGCGCGGCGGCTGCGGCAGGACGCGATCACCGAGGAAATCATGGAGCTTGCGACCGGCAGCCTGTCGGCGCGCTGAGCGCAGGAGGACGCAGCATGACCAAGACCGGCCCCGCAAAGCCCGATCCCGCCCCGGATCCGCAGCGGCATGTCGAATTGCCCGGCTGCGCCCCCAAGCCCGCCGAAGAAGATCGCCGCGCGCCCGATCTGATCAGCACCATCATGTCCAGCCCCAGCTATCGCGAGGGCGACCGCGATGTCGATTTTCTCGACCGTGACGACATGCGCGGGGTGCGGTTGCTGCTGGATTACCAAAAGCCCGAGGCGCTGTTGCAGGCGCATGGGATCGCTCATGCCATCGTGGTCTTTGGCGCCACCCGCATTCCCGAACCCGCCCGCGCGGCCGCTGAGGTCAGCGCCCGGCACGCCGCGCTGGCACAGCGCCCCGACGATCCCGCGCTGGCGCAGGCGCTGGCCATCGCGCAAAGGGTGGCCGAGAAAAGCCGCTATTACGATGTGGCGCGCGCCTTCGGGCGGATCGTCGGAGAGCAGGAGGGACGCCACGGCAACCGGCTGGTGGTGGTCACTGGCGGCGGCCCCGGCATCATGGAGGCGGCCAACCGCGGCAGCCACGACGCCGGGGCGCGGACCGTGGGGCTCAACATCACGCTGCCGCACGAGCAGGTTCCCAATCCCTATCTCACGCCGGGCCTGTGCTTTCGGTTTCACTACTTCGCCCTGCGCAAGCTGCATTTCCTCAAACGCGCCCGCGCGCTGGTGGTGTTCCCCGGCGGCTTTGGCACGATGGACGAGCTTTTCGAGACGCTGACGCTGATCCAGACGCGGAAGATCCCGCCGGTGCCCGTGGTGCTGGTCGGCGAGCGCTATTGGCGGCGCGCCTTCGATGCGGATTTCCTTGTCGACGAGGGCGTGATCGATCCCGAGGATCGCGAGCTATTCTGGTACGCCGAAGACGCAGAGGAAATCTGGGACGACATCCAGCGCTGGTACCAGCGGGCCGGACGGGACATTACCGTGCCGCCGCCCGAGCCCCCTTGCGACCGCTGAAGGTCTGCCCCGGTCCCACCGCCAGCCCCGCCGCAGCTCCGGAGATGACGAGGTTCTGTGCAAATAAGCGTCGATCGTTCGCAAAGACGGCAAAGCCCAGAAGGGTCGCGGCAATCGCGCAGGCAGCGAGGCATAAGATCAGGTTCAACCGCGGCAGAAGCGGGATCGTCCGGGCAAGGAATGCATTCGGCACGGCAGGTTTTGAAACACCTCAGGGAATAACATGCGGCCTTCCACCTGTTTCCGCAGCTGTTCCGGGGACAAGGCGCCTCGGCGGCGCGGCTTGTGCGGTGCGCGAGAAACAGCGCCACTGCTGTAAGCGTATGCCTTGTGTTTCAGTCCAGCCGCTTGCGGAAGCGCAGCGAGGCCAGCAGCAGCCCGAGCAGCGCAAAGCCCAGCAACCAGCCCGCGTCCGGCAGCAGGTCGGGCAACCCGGCATCGCGCAGCACCACACCGCGGATGATGCGCATGAAATGCGTCGCGGGCAGCAGATCGGCCAGCATCTGCGCCCCTTTGGGCATCCCCTCGAACGGGAACATGAACCCCGACAAAAGGATCGAGGGCAGCAGCACGAAGATGGTCATCTGCATCGCCTGCAACTGGTTGCGCGCCAGCGTCGACAGCACCAGCCCCAGCGACAGGCTTGCGAGGATGAAGAGCAGCGTCACCAAAAGCAGCACCCAAAGCGCCCCTGCGATCTTGACCGAGAACAGAACCGCGCCAAGCCCGAGGATGATCGCCACTTGGATCAGGCCGATGCCCACATAGGGGATGATCTTGCCGATCATGATCTCGACCGGGCGGATCGGCGTGGTGATCAGCATTTCCATATTGCCCCGCTCGCGTTCGCGCACGATGGCCGCCGAGGTGAACATGATCATTGTCATCGTCAGGATGATCCCGACGAGCCCCGGCACGATGTTCACCACCGTGCGCTGCTCGGGGTTGTAGAAAAGCGCCACCTCGAACGTCGGCACCGCGGCATTGGCGGGCGCGCGGAACATCTCGCCCAGCGGCATAGAGCGCAGCGACCGGATCACCCCGGCGACCAGCGTGTCCGAGCCATCGGCGATCCACTGCGCGATCGGACGTGCGGTCGGATCCTCGGCGCCCGAGGCAAACCGGCCGCCGATGGCCGGGCTGCGCACAAGCCGCTGCGCCACGTCGCGCGGGATGATGAAGGCGGCGCGCACCTCGGCGCGGACGATCGCACGCTCGGCTTCGGCGACGGTGGCGACGCGCTTTTCGAAGCGCACCACCTGCGTCGCCTCGACCATCTGGATCAGGCTGCGGCTGAGATTGGTGTCGCTCTGGTCGACCACCACCGCGGGGATGTTGCGGATCTCGGTGTTGATCGCATAGCCGAAGAGCACCAGCTGGATCAGCGGGATCATCACGATCATCCCAAAGGTCAGCCGGTCCCGCCGCAGCTGTAGAAGCTCTTTGCGTAGGATCGCCAGTATCCGCCGCCCCGAGATCATTGCCCGCCCTCCGCGCTGACACCGGCCCGCTCATGCGCCGCGGTGGCCAGCACGAAGACATCTTCGAGATTGGGCGCGATGGCCCGCGCCTTGGCGTCCGGGTGATCGCGCAGCGCACGCGAGACCAGCGCGACCGGCGCTTGCGTCCCCTCGGCCACCAGCACCCGCAGCCGCGCGCCGATCTGCGCCACCGAGACAATTCCCCGCTGCCCGGCCAGAGCCCGCCCGACGCGGCGCGGATCGTCAGCAGAGACCTCCACCGCCCGCCCCTCGATCCGTCCTATCAGCGCCTGAGGCGTGCCGTCGGCGCATTTGCGGCCGTGGTCGAGAATGGCGATACGGTGACACCGCTCGGCCTCGTCCATCAGATGGGTCGAGACGATCATCGTCGTGCCCGCGTCGACCAAATCGAACAGCCGCTCCCAGAAGGCACGGCGGGTTTCGGGGTCCACCGCCGCGGTGGGCTCGTCAAGAAACAGCAGCTCGGGCTCATGCATCACCGTGGCGGCCAGCGCGAGGCGCTGGCGCTGGCCTCCGCTGAGCGATCCCGCCAGCACATTGGCTTGCTCGGCCAGCGTGTAGGTCTCCAGCAATTCGGCGATGCGGCGGCGCTTGGTCTTGGCGGGCAGATCGTGGATGTCGGCAATGAAGCGCAGGTTCTCGAGCACCGTAAGGTCACGATAATGGGCAAAGCCCTGCGTCATGTAACCGATGCGCCGCTTCACGGCCTCCGCGTCGCCGGGCAGCCGCGCGCCCAGCACTTCGGCGTGGCCCTGCGTCGGCGTCAGCAGGCCAGTCAGCATCCGCATGGCGGTGGTCTTGCCAGACCCGTTGGGACCCAGCAGCCCGTAGACCACGCCGCGCGGGATCGCCAGATCGAGCCCGTCGACAGCGGTTTTCTTGCCGAACCGCCGCGTCAGGCCAAAGGTCTGCGCCACCGGCGCGGTCATGGCAGCGCTGCCGACACCGGCAGACCCGCCGGCAGAGCCGCTGCTTCTTCCGGCAAAGCCACTTCCGCCGGATAAACCAGCCTACTGCGCTGTTCCTGATTGAGCGCGTAATAGGGCGTGAAGGCGGGCTCGTTGCTGATCCACCGCAGGCTGCCCTCATAGGCCTGTGCGTCGCCGTCGAGCCGGATGCTGACGCGATCGCCGATCACCAGTCCGGCGCGCCGGGGCTCGGGCACGTAGATGCGCGCGTAGGGTCGGTCGTCGGTGAGCAGCACCGCCACCGGGCTGCCAAGCGGCACACGCTCGCCCCGGTTCCACGGCAAGCTGTCGAGCAGCCCGGCGCGCGAGGCGCGGATCGTCAGATCCTCAAGCCGGGTGCGTTCCGCCGTCACCTGTGCCTCGGCGGCCGTCACCTTGGCGCGGGCGATGCGCAGGTCCTCGGGGCGCGCGCCGGTCCTGATCTCCTGCAGCGTTTGCTCTGCGCTGGTCAGTTCGGCCAACGCAGAGTTGCGCCGCGCCACATCCTGATCGAGCCGCGCGGCGGTGACCGTGCCGGTCTCCAGCAGCCGCGCGTTGCGTACGTAGCTCGCCTGCGCCTCCTGATAGACTGCGCGCGCGCCCTCCACGCGGGCCTCTGCGATGGCAATCTCTTCGGCCCGCGCCCCGGTTTGCCTACGCTCCAGATCGGCCTCCGCCTCGGCCAACTGGGCCTGCGCCACCGCCAGTTGCGCCTGCTGTAACCTATCGTCGAGTTGCACCAGCACCGCGCCGGCCTCCACCGGTGTGCCTTCGGGCACGGGCAACGCGATGATCAATTCGTTCGCCGTCGCCGTCAGCACGACGCGCTCGCGCATCAGCAGGCCAAGCGCCACATCCGGCGCGCCCCCCTCGCACGACGGCAAGGCCAGCGGCAGCAAGAGCGCAGGTACAGCCAAGAGCCTTAGCATCGCCAACAGGACCTCCCCTTTCTCGCGCGCCGCTGGACAAGGGTCGCGCCTGTGGCGCTGTCAGTCCATGATTTTGATCAACCTCTTGCAGACCCTGCAACCCGCGCCTTCGCAAAAGAAAAGGGCCGCGCGATGGCGGCCCCTCTTGGTTCTGTGGGTCCGGCTCAGTTCGCCGTGCCGCGCCATGCGTCGCGGTCGATGTCGAGATCGGCATAGTCGTCGGGGTTCAGCACCGGACGGTCCACACCCGCCTTCAGCTGTGCCCGGAAGTCGCGCAGCAGGCGCAGCGCCACCGGGAAAAGCATCATGATGGCCAGCAGGTTGACCACCGCCAGCACGCCCATCATCGGATCGGAGAAGAAGAACACCGCCGTCGCGCCGGGCGCCACTGCGCCGACAAAGACGATGGCCATGATCGCCAGACGGAAGAGCATCAGCGAGATCGGGTGCTTTGACAGCACGTTCAGCGCGTTTTCACCGAGGTAGTAGTTGTAGATGATCGACGAGAAGGCAAACAGCAGGATCGCCGCCGTCAGGAAATACTGCGCCCACGCCCCAAGGTGCGAGACCAGCGACTGCTGGGTCAGCGCCACGCCGTCGATGCCCTCGGCCCCCGGCACGTAGACATCGCCCAGCAGGATGACGAACGCGGTGCACGAACAGATCACGATGGTATCGATGAACACCGAGAACGACTGCGTGATGCCCTGGCTGATCGGGTGGCGCACCTCGGCGGTGGCTGCCACGTTGGGCGCCGAGCCGAGGCCCGCCTCATTGGAAAACAGCCCGCGCCGCAGGCCCTGTGCCAGCGCCGCGCCCATGCCGCCGCCGACCGCCTGCTCGAAGCCGAAGGCATTGCGCACGATCGAGGCGATGACGCCGGGGATCTCGGTGATGTTGAGCACGATGACGACCAGCGCCAGCGCCAGATAGCCCACAGCCATGATCGG
Organism: Salipiger sp. ABF4_146; assembly: GCF_056161345.1. Lineage (NCBI taxonomy): Bacteria > Pseudomonadati > Pseudomonadota > Alphaproteobacteria > Rhodobacterales > Roseobacteraceae > Salipiger > Salipiger sp. ABF4_146. The sequence goes on from NZ_JBSWYX010000008.1 coordinate 130,867, forward strand.
CACGATCACGTCCGAGGCCTTGGCGATGCGGTGGATGCCACCGAAGATGATCGCGCCCGCGATCAGCGATAGCGCGAGGCCGGTCCACAGCCGGTCGATGCCGAGGCTGTCCTGCACGGCGCCCGCCACGGTGTTGCCCTGAAAGGCGTTGAAGCCAAAGCCGAAGGCGGCGATCAGGCAGATCGCGTAGACCACCGCCAGCCAGCGAAACTCTTTGCCGAGCCCGTGGATGATCGACAGTGCAGGGCCACCGCGAAAGGTGGTCTCGTCGACGCGGCGCTTGTAAAGCTGCGCGATCGAGCATTCGACAAGGCTGGTGGCCATGCCGACCAGCGCCACCGCCCACATCCAGAACACCGCGCCCGGCCCGCCAAGGGTGATCGCCACGGCGACGCCCGCGATATTGCCGCCGCCGACGCGTCCGCCGACCGAAACCAGCAGCGCCTCGCGCGCCGAGATGCGGCTGGGATCATCCGAGTTGTTGGCGCTGCTCAGCACGCGGAACATGCGGCCGAAGAAGCGGAACTGCACGAAGCCGGTCGCCAAGGTGATGAAGCAGCCGAAGATCACCAAGATCGGGATCAGCGACCAGCCCCATGTGAGATCTCCGATCTTGCCGAAAATCAATTCCAGAAAGTCCATGCACTCCTCCGTTCTCGGTGCGGTCCGCTTTACGCAAGTTGGCGCGCACCCTAGGCAGCCCACGCAGGAACGCCACTTCACTAGCTTGCGCCCCCCTGACGCGGATTGATACGGGAGCGCATCAACTAGCGAAGGATGTGCGGATGTCGCGCGATCTGCCCCGGAACCTCCGGCTGCTGTGCAGCTACCACAAGTCGATCGCAGAGGTGTGCCGGCAGCTGGGGGTGAACCGCTCTCAGTTCAATCGCTACCTCTCGGGCGAGACGTTTCCCTCGCTGCGGCTGATGCAGCGGATGTGCGATTTCTTCGGGGTGGATGAAAGCGAACTGCTGCTGCCGCACGCGCAGTTCGCCGAACTGGTGCGCCTGCGCCCGGCCCACAGCGGCGCCAGCGTCGAGCGAAACGTGGTGGCCGCGATCGCCAATGACATCCGGCTCGACTCGCAGCGCGCGCTGCAGGCTTACACCGGCACCTACCGCGTCTATTACAACTCGATGTCACATCCGGGGCAGATCCTGCTCTCGGTCGGGAAGATTTACCAAACGCCCTTCGGGATGAACCTCAAGACCATCGAGAACGTCGGCAAGCCGGGGCGCTCGAAGTTCACCTGCAAGTACCATGGCGCCTGCTTCGTGCTGGGCGACCGCATCTTCATGACGGTGATGGAAACGCTAACCCGCAACGAGGTGATGCAGATCATCCTCTATCCCAGCTACAACAACCGCATCCGCTATCTGACCGGCGTGGTGTCGGGCGTCGCGGCCCGGGCGCCGCGCCCACCGGCAGCGACGCAGATCGTCTTCGAATACCTTGGCGACAAGGCCGACCTGCGCCGCGAGATCAGGCGCAGCGCGCTCTACGCGCCCGACAGCCCCGATATCCCCGAAGAGGTGCGCGAGATGCTCGGCTCGTGGCAGCGGCGGCCCGGCCCGCTGATCGAGGCGCCGCTGGCCTGAGGCTCAGTCGTCGCGCATCTCGCCGCAGACCGGGGTTTCCAGAAAGGCGCGGCGCTGCGCGGCGTCCGGGTAGAGGGACAACGCGTAGTGCAGCTTGGCATAGGCCATCTCGGGGGTCATGTCGCGCCCGTCAATCACCCCGCTTTCGCGCAGCACGCCCCCCGCCGCATAGGTGCCCAGAGCGATGCCGCCCTCGGGGCACTGGCTGACCGCCACCACCGGCACCTGACGCCGCGCCGCCTGCGCAAGCGCGGCGCGTATCTGCGGCGTGTCGGGCGCGGTGCCCGCGCCGTAGCAGCGCAGCACCAGCCCGTCGCAGCGCTCTGCCGCAAAGTGCAGCACCTCGGCGCAGGCGCCGGGCGCGATGGAGATAATGGCGACGCGCCGGGGCTGAACCTGCAGCGGCGCGGGCTCTGCCGCAGGCGACAGCGGCGGCGTGGCGCTCTCAGCCGCGACGAAAGCGCCGGGCGCAGAAGAGTGCGCCTTGCGCACGCGGGCACCGTGCAAAAGGCGACCCGCGAACCGTACCCAGACGCCCGGCGCCGCCTGCGTCGCGGCGTTGAGCGCGTCGCTCAGATTGTCCCTGCCGTCGCTGCCGTCCACCGTCAACGGCAGCATTGAGCCGGTCACGATCACCGGCGTCTGCAGCCCGCGCAGCGCAAGGCACAGCGCCGCGGCGGTGAACGCCAGCGTGTCGGTGCCATGGGTCACCACGATGCCATCGAACGCCGCCTGCGCCTCGGCCAGCAGGCGGCTGAGGCGGTTCCATTCGTCCGGCGTCGCCTCGGCGCTGTCGATCAGCGGCTCCAGCTGCCGCAGTTCCACGCCCTGCGGGATGCGCCGCTCTGCCCCGAGGCGCTGCAGCGCCGCTTCGATCACCCCGGTCTGCGGCGCAAAACCCTGCGGCGTGGCCGCCATGCCGATGGTGCCCCCGGTGTGAATCAGCAGAAGTCGCACGTGTTTCCTTTCGCATTGCGCGGCGCGAGCCGGTGTAGACGCGTCCTGTCTCCGCAATTTCCCGGCACCGGACCAGATGCCCCCGGCACGCCCCCTGACGCGGATCTTGCCACAGGGCGCATCAACTAGAGTCACCTTCAACGCTACCACCAAGAATACACGTTGCCATCGCATCCCGGCGCGGTAAACGCGCCGCGAAGTCACCGGGAAGAAACACCATGCGGACGGAATTTGATTCACTGGGCCACTACGAGGTGCCCGACGATGCGCTCTACGGCATTCACACCATGCGCGCCTACGACAACTTCCGGATCTCGGACGTGCCGGTGTCCGAGTTCCCCGAACTCGTCCGCAGCCTTGCTATGGTCAAGAAGGCGGCAGCGGCGGCGAACCACCGGATGGGCGTGCTGAGCGCCGAAAAGACCCGCGCCATCGACAGCGCCTGCGACGCGCTTCTGGCCGGCGAGCACCACGCGCATTTCATCGTCGACATGGTGCAGGGCGGCGCCGGCACGTCGACCAACATGAACGCCAATGAGGTGATCGCCAACCTCGGCCTGCGTCACATGGGCCATCCGCCGGGCAGCTACGCGCAGTTGCACCCCAATGACGATGTCAACAAGTCGCAATCCACCAACGACGCCTACCCCACCGCGTTGCGGCTTGCGGTGCTGCAACGGCTCGAGGGCCTTTCGGTGGAACACCAGCGTCTGTGCGACGCCTTCGCCGCCAAGGCCGAGGCGTTCGACACCATCCCCAAGCTGGGCCGCACGCAGTTGCAGGACGCGGTGCCGATGACGCTGGGGCAGGAGTTCCGCTCTTTCGCCAACACCATCGAGGAAGACATAGAACGGCTGCGCGACGTGTCGGACCTGCTGATGGAGGTGAATCTCGGCGGCACCGCCATCGGCACCGGCGTCAACGCGCCCGCGGGCTATGCCGCCGTGGCGGTCGAAGAGTTGCGCCGGGTCTCCGGCCTGCCGCTGCGGCAGGCGCGCGATCTGGTCGAGGCCTCGTCGGACCTTGGCGGCTTCGTGGCGTTTTCCGGCATCCTCAAGCGGGTGGCGGTGAAACTGTCGAAGATCTGCAACGACCTTCGCCTGCTCAGTTCCGGCCCGCGCTCGGGCATCGGCGAGATCCGCCTGCCCGCGGTACAGGCCGGCTCGTCGATCATGCCGGGCAAGGTGAACCCGGTGATCCCCGAGGTGGTCAATCAGGTGGCCTATCAGGTCATCGGCAACGATCTGACCGTGACCATGGCCGCCGAGGCCGGGCAGTTGCAGCTCAACGCGATGGAGCCGGTGGCGATCCTCAACATCCTGCAGTCGATCCGCATCCTGAAGCGCGCCATGGCCTGCCTCACCGACCGCTGCGTGGTGGGCATCGAGGCCGACGAGGCGCGCTGCCGCGGCCTGCTGGAGAACAGCCTTGCCGTGGCGACCTCGCTGGTGCCGCAGATCGGCTATGAAAGCGCGGCGCGCGTGGCCAAACACGCGCTGAACAATGACATCTCGGTGCATGAGGCGCTGGTGCAGCTGGGGATCAAGGCCGAGCCTCTCGCCTCCTGAGCGGCGCGGGCCGGGGCGCTGCCACGCCCCGGCCCCGGGTCACCAATTCAGCGCGGCCAGTTGCGCCGCCAGCGCCGCGCCCGACGCCGCAATCATCCGGCCCTCGCGCAGCGTCGGCGCGTAGACGGGTGCCCCGTCGATCAGGACGGAGCCGCCCGCCTCTTGCAGCACCAGCACGCCCGCCGCGTGATCCCACGGGTTGAGCGAGGCGTTCACCGCAAAATCTGCCTGCCCCATCGCCAGCATCCGGTACTCGTGGCACGAGCAGCGCAGCGAGCGGGCGCTGCGCGCGCCTTCGAAAGCGCGCAGGATGTCGGCCCGGCGCGCGCCGCCGAAGAGATCGAGCGGCAGCGTGCCTTCCGCCTGCGCCAGCGGCACCTCGGCGCGGACCCACAGCCGGCGTCGCGCGCCGCTGGCCGTCACATGCTCGGCCCCGCCACCGCGATGCGCGATCACCCAATCGTCCATCACCGGATCATACAGCAGCCCAAAGACGGTCTGTCCCTGCCGGGTGACCGCAAGGATCACCCCGAACACCGCCAGCCCGCGGGCAAAGTTGAAGGTGCCGTCCACCGGGTCGAGGATCACGCAGCTGTCCGCGCCGGCGATCCGATCCAGCAACGCCGGGTCATCGGCCACCGCTTCCTCGCCCACCACTGCGCAGCCCGGAAGGATGGCGCGCGCGCCTTCGGCCAGAGCCGCCTCGGCCTCGCGGTCGGCGATGGTCACAAGGTCGGTCGGGTCTGCCTTGGCATCCACATCGGCGGCAGCAAGATTGCGGAACCGGGGCAGGATCACCTCTCGGCTCACCCGGCGAACCAGCGCCACCAGTGCCGCGGCCTCGGCCTCCGTCACGCCTTCGATCTGGTCCTTCATCGAGGTCTCTCCTTACAGGCGCCGCAGCGGCTCGAAATGGTGCATGTGCTCGAAATTGCAGAACTCGATCTGGCCCAGTTCGATGTTCTGCAGACGATGACCATGCTCAGCAAACAGCGCCTCCGACAGCGCCACGACCTCGCGCGCGGCCTCCTCGGTCAGCCAGTGCAGCATGTAGGCCAGCGTGATGTGGAAGGTATAGGTGGCATAGCCCGACGGGTCGATGCCCGTGACCTCGCGCAGCTTTGCGCGGGTGTCGCGCAGCCCCTGCTCGTCGGCGCCGATGCCGTCGACGGTCATCGAATGCCCGCCGAACACCTCCAGCGCACGGATGCGGCGGCTCTGCGGCACCTCGACACCGTCGAGGCGGCTCAGCACCTCCGCCGTAACCTGATTGCGCGTCGCGCTTTTGTCCACGCCCTCGGGCCAGTCGAAGCGGTTGGCGAAGGGGCCGGAGATGCCCTGAAACACCGTCATATGCAGCGATTCCGCCGGCAGGAAGGCAAAGCTCTTGGCGTGCGGGCCAGCCTTCAGCCCCTCCTGGATATCCACCAGCGCGGCATGGGCGTCGCTCTTGGGGTCGATATGGCAGATCATCGTGTTTCCGGGCCAGATCAGCAGCTGGCCCTCGGGGGTGAACTTGCCGCCGCCGCCGGGCGCGGAAATGCCGGGCGGCAGCGGCAGGTCGGGATGCACACGGCCGGTGAGGTGTTCAACGGGATCAGGACGGAAGGTGGTCATAGTGTACTTTCTTGGTCTCTTGAGGGGGCGTTGAAGGACGCAGCGCCATGCCGGTCAGCGGATCGAAAAGGTGAAGCGCCTCGGTGGGCAGGGTGACGCGCAGATCCGCGGGCAGGCCGCCGCGTCCGCCAAGCGCCGTGGTCATCCGCAGCGCCGTGCCGTCGGGCAGGCGCAGCGTCAGCACAGCATAAGCGCCGAGGTCCTCGGCATAGGTGACCTGCGCGGGCACGCCGTGCGGCGAGGGCACCACCTGCTCGGGCCGGATGCCGAGCAGCGCGGGGCCTTGGTGCGGGTGCGCGGCCAGCGCGGTGCCATCCGAGAGCCGCAGCGTCCCGCCCGCGCCGGTGACATCAATGAGGTTCATCGCCGGAGACCCGATGAAGCCCGCGACAAAGGTCGAGGCGGGGCGGTGATAGATCGCCTGCGGCGTGTCGAACTGCTCGATCCGGCCCTTGTTCAGCACCATGATCCGATCGGCCAGCGTCATCGCCTCGACCTGATCATGGGTAACAAAGACCGAGGTCGCGCCGATGCGGCGGTGCAGCTCGGCCAGTTCCATGCGCATGTCGTGGCGCAGCTTGGCGTCGAGGTTCGACAGCGGCTCGTCGTAGAGCAGCACCTGCGGCTCGCGCACCACGGCGCGGGCGATGGCGACGCGCTGGCGCTGCCCGCCCGACAGTTGTCCCGGACGGCGATCGAGGTAGTCTCCCAGTTCGACGATGCGCGCGGCGGCGGCCACGCGCTCGGCGCGCTCGGGCTTCTTCACCCCGGCCACCTTCAGCGCGTAGCCGATGTTCTCGGCCACCGTCATATGCGGATAAAGCGCGTAGTTCTGGAACACCATGGCCAGGCGGCGGTTCTTCGGCTCCTCGTCCTGCACTTCGCGGCCGCCAATGGTGATGCGCCCGTCGGTCAGCCGTTCCAGCCCGGCGATGCAGTTGAGCAGCGTGGACTTGCCGCAGCCCGAAGGGCCAAGGATCACGGTGAATTCGCCGCCGCGCAACTCGGCGTCGAGGCCGGGGATCACCGGCGTCTCGCCGTAGGATTTGACCAGCCCGTGCAGGCCGATGGCGGCGGTGGAGCTTGTCTCGAGCATTGTCATTTCTCCGAGAGGGTCAGGCCGCGCACTATGCGGCGCTGGAACAGCGCGATCAGGATCAGCGGCGGCAGGGTGACGAGGATGGCGCCAGCCATCTGCAGCGGGAAGTCTGGGATGCGCTCGCCGTCTTCCTGCAGCCGGGCAAGGCCGACGACGGCCATGGTGCGCGCCGGCGAGGAGGCGGCGACCAACGGCCACATGTATTGGATCCACGCGCTGATGAACATGTAGATGCCAAGCGCGGTGATCGGCCCTTTCGACAGCGGCAGCAGGATGTCCCACAGGAAGCGCAGCGGCCCGACGCCGTCGACGATGGCGGCCCGCGCCAATTGCGGCGGGATGGTGCGGAAAAACTGCACGAGGATCATCGTGCACGAGCCCTGCGCCATCAGCGGGATCGAGATGCCGGCGAAGCTGTCCAGCAGGTTCCACTGCAGATCGAGCGGCCCGCCGAACAGCGCTCCCCACCAGCCGCCCATGTTGGCCACCACGTTGAGCGGCAGCGCGACATTGGCGGTGATCTGATAGGCGGTGATGATCATCAACTCGAGCGGCAGCATGATCGAGGCCACCACCAGCGCGTAGACAAGGCCCCGGCCCCGCCCGGTGAAAAACACCACGGCGTAGCTTGTGGTCACCGCCAGCGCGACCCGGCCCGCCGCGACGATGCCGCCGACGATGATCGAGTTGAGCGTCTGGCGCGGCAGATCGGTGCGGGCCCAGACCTCGCGCATGTTGTCGATGAAATGGCCGCCGGGGATCAGCGAGAAGTTGTTGCGCAGGAAGTCCTCGTAGCTCTGCGTCGCGGTGATCACCACGAAGGCCAGAGGCGTCAGCACGAAGAGCAGCCCGGCGATGAGGATCGCGCCCGCGACGCGGTCGATGGAGGAGGTGTTCTCGATCATCGGTCGTAATTCACTTTGCGCTCGAGGAAGAAGTACTGAAAGCCGGTGATGCAGGCGACCAGCACCATGAGGATCACCGTCTGCGTGGCCGCGCCCGACAGGTCGTAGGCTTTGAAGCCGTCGGAATAGATTTTGTAGACCAAGAGGTTCGTCGCGCCGCCCGGTCCACCTTGCGTCATCGTGTCGATCAGGCCGAAGCTGCCCGAGAGGCTGTCGGCGACCTCCAGCACGATCACGACGAAAAGCTGCGGCGTCAGCAGCGGCAGCTGGATGTCCCACAGCCTGCGCCACGGTCCAGAGCCGTCCATCGCCCCGGCCTTGTGCAGGTCCTGCGGGATCGCCTGCAGCCCGGCCAGCAGGATGATGAAGGTGAAGGGAATGGCGTTCCACACGTTGGTGACGAACAGCATGATGTAGGTGTGGGCGACATTGGTGCGCGGGTTCCAGAACCCCGGCCAGATCTCGTTGAGCGGCGCGAGGATGCCGAGGAACGGGTTCAGGATGAACACGAAGATCACCCCGATCGAGGCCGAGGCCACGGCCTTTGGCCAGATGAACACATTGCGCGCCAGCGGCGAGAGTTTCAGCGCCCGGTCGGCGGCCAGCGCGAGGATCAGCGCGGTGGCGATCGAGGTGCCCGAGGCGAGGATCATGTAAAGCAGCGTCATCCCCGCCGAGGACCAGAACTCACCCGAGCCCAGCACCCGGCGGAAGTTCTCCAGCCCGACGAACTCCGAGCCGCCGCCAAAGGGCTGCTCGAGATGGAAGGCCCAGAAGAAGGCCAGCACGATCGGCAGGTAGAAGAACAGGAAGAGCACGATCAGCTGCGGCGCGCTCAGCCACCATGGCAGCCAGCGGGAGCGGAAGATTTCCTGTTTCATGGGCGGGGCTTTCGGGTTGGTCGGTCAGCATGGGATGGCCGGCCCCGCGCGGAGGCCAGCCGGGTCTTGCAGGGGTCCGGAAGATCAGGGCAGCTTGGTGCCCTTGTAGGTCTGCTCGAAGCGGCGCAGCAGGTCGTTGCCGCGGGCGGCGGCGTTGTCGAGCGCGGCCTGCATGTCCTGCCCGCCAGTGAAGGCCTTCTGCGTCTCTTCCATGAAGATGTCGCGGAACTGCACGTAGAAGCCGAGGCGCACGCCACGGCTGTCGGCGGTGGCGGGCTGATTGAGGCTTTCGACGCCGGTGCTGGCGGTAGCAAACTGCGGATCATCCGACAGGCCCGCGGCCTCGAGCGCGGCAAGGCCGCTGTTGGTCACGGGCACATAGCCGGTGATGCGGGTGAATTCGATCTGCTGCTCGTCGCCGCGCAGGAAATCGAGGAAGGCGCGGGCCGCATCGTAGGCAGGCGCGTCATGGCCTTTCATCACCCAGATCGACGCCCCACCGATCAGCGTATTGTGGCGCTCAAAACCCTCGTACATCGGAGCCATGGCGATCTCGACCTCATCCCCCAGCGCCGCGAAGGCCGCGCCATAAGAGCCGGTGGAGCCTTCCATCATCGCGCATTCACCGCTGTTGAAGGCGGTGCTGTAATTGCCAGCGGCGGTGTCTTCGTTGAGCTTCACCAGCCCCTCTTCGCGCCAAGCGGCGAGGTTCTTGAGGTGCTCGGCGGCTTGGCCGCTGTTGAAGGTGTATTCTGCGTCGAGCCCGCCGTAGCCATTGTTCTGGCTGGCGATCGGCAGGCCGTGGCGGGCCGAGAATTGCTCAAGCACGCGCCACGGGTGCGCGTCGGTGGTGAACGGGCAGTCGATGCCTGCTTCCTTGAGAGCGCGCGCCGCCTCGATCACCCCTTCCCAAGTCTGCGGCAGCTCGCTCACTCCGGCCTGCGCAAGCAGCTCGCGGTTGCCGTAGAAGATCAGCGTCGAGCCGTTGTAGGGCTGCGAGAACAGATCGCCGGTGGAGGTCTCGTAGTAGGAGCGCGCACCGTTGATGTAATCGTCCCAATCAACCTCGGGCGCGAAATCCTGCACCGGCTCCACGGCGCCCGAAAGCATCAGATCGAGCGTGCCCGCGTCGAAGAACTGGATCAGCACCGGGTGCTGCTGCGAACGGTAGGCGGCGATCGCCTTCTGCATGCCGGTCTCGTAGCTGCCCTGACCAACGCAGGACACGCGATGTTCGGACTGGCTTTGGTTGAAAGCGTCGCAGGCGGATTGGATCGCCTCTTCGCCGGTGCCGGTGTTGCCGTACCAGAAGTCGATATCGGCGGCATGTGCGACCGGCACGGCGGCGGTGCCAGCCACCAGCGCAAGCGCGGAAAGGGCGGATTTGTTCAGCATGTCGGGTCCTTGTTGAGCAGGAGCAGGAGCGCCGGAATCGGCATGGGCCTTTAGTAACACTTTGTGTGTGACAAGTGCGTGAAGGCTTTGAAACGGTATTATTTCGCTTGATGCGAGATCATCTCACGTGGAATGTGACCAGATGACCGCGCTGTTCCGCACCTTCCCCCCCGACCCCGCCGAACTGCTCGGCCTGCGCTTTCGCAGGCAAGGGGCCGGCATCGTCAGCCGCAACGAGCGGCAGATGCTCTCTGCCGTCTGGGCCGACCCCGAGCAGACCCGCGCCTCGCTCACCGCGCGGATGGACCTGACCCAGCAATCCGTGCATCGCCTGCTGACTGCGCTGCACGACGCCGGGATGATCCTCTTCGGCCCGCTGGTTCCGCCAAAGCACAAGGGCAAGCCCAGCCCGCGGCTGCTGCTCAATCCGCGCTTTGGCTGCGCGCTTGGCGTCTCGCTCGACACCGACCGCGTGGGGGTGGCTTGCATGGATTTCGCGGGCGGCCACGTCACACGGCAGTTCCCCATCGCAGGCGACAGTGTCGAGGCGGTGTTGGACCGGCTCGACGAGGCCTTCGCCGCCCTGCTCGACCAGACGCGGTTCAGCCGCGCGGATGTGCTGGGCGTGGGTTTTGCCATCGCCGGCTACTTGATGAAGAACGGACGCTACAATCCGCCCGAGCCGCTGAAACACTGGTCCGAGGTCGATCTGGCGCGCGCCGTGTCCAAGCGGTTTGCCCTGCCGTGCTGGACCGACAACAATGCCAACACCGCGGCGCTCTGCGAGGCGATGTTCGGCCTCGGACGCCAGCACCGAGACCTGGTCTACCTGTCGTTCAACTACGGCTTTGGCGCCGGGATCATCAGCGAGGGCGACCTGCTGCGCGGCGCCTTCGGCAACGCTGGCGAGATCGGCATGATCTTCCCCCCCGCCGAGGCCGAGATCCGACCCGCGCTTGGCCTGCTGCTGGCGCATCTGCGCAGGGCCGGCCACGATCTGCGCAGCCTCGAGGAGATCGGCGCGCTGACCAGCCCCATGGCGCCCGCCGTGACCGAGTGGGTGGATCAGGTCGCGCCGCAACTCAACCGTGTGCTCAACGCGGTGACCGCCGTGGCCGACCCCGAATGCATCGCCTTTGGCGGGCAGATCCCGCGCGCGCTGGCGCAGGCCTTCATCGACCGGGCAGAGTTCTATGCCCGGCCCCGGCATGGCCATATCAACCCCCTGCCGGACCTGGCGATCTCGACCCTCGGCGGCGAAACCCCGGCGGTGGGCGCCGCCTGTCTGCCGCTGCGGGCGCTGGTGTTCTGATCCGCCGGCCCTACCGGCCCATCCAGCCGACGATGCGTCCGGCAAAAAGCGCCACGGCCAGCAACAGCGGCACAGACACCACGAGCGCCCAGACCGCGCCATAGGCCTCGATCAGTCCGCCCAGCAACGGCGGCACCGCGAACAACGCCAGCAGCGAGGCCAGCGAATAGGCCGCCATGGTCTTGGTCGCCGAGCGCGTCGGATGGCGCATCGCCAGCGAGGTCGCCACCGGCGCCCCCAGCGCCACGCCCGCCCCAACGAGCGCGAAGCCGCACAGCAGCCCACCGCCGCCAAGGCCCGCGACCGGCGAGAAGATGCACAGCGCCAGCCCCAGCAGCGTCACCGCCGCCATCAGCCTGAGCAACACGCGCACGCGCAGCTTCATACGCAGCGTGTCCCCCACCATGCGGGCGGCGAACATGCCGATTGTGAAGGCGGCGTAGATCCGCGAGGCGCTCAGCGCATCCAGCGCAAGCTCTTGCTTGAGGTAGAACATCGACCAGTCGTAGATCACCCCCTCGGTGATGCTGAACCCGGCGATCAGCAGCAGCAGCCCCAGCACAAAGGCATCCGGACGGGCGAACCGCGGCCCGTCGACCGGCGCAACCACCAGCGGCTCGGGATCGCCGGCGCGCAGCAGAAGCAGCGCCACGAGCGGCACTGTCGCCACGCCGAGCCACAGCAGTTCCACCTCTGCAGACAGGCCTCGCGCCGCCGCCCAACCGCCCAGCATGGCACCGACAAACAGTCCCGCCGACCAAAAGCCATGACACTTGGAAATCACGTTGCGCCCGGAACTCTCCTCGATCCGCGCGGCAATCAGGTTCTTGGCGACCTCAAGGATCGCCATGGCGACCCCATAGCCGAACAGCGGCAGAGCCAGCCCGGCAAGCCCACTGGCAATCCAGCCCGAGGCCGCGAGCGGGAGAAGCGCCATGGCGGCCAGCAGCGTTGCCCCCGCGACGCGCCGCGCCCCCAGCCGCTCGATCATCCCGGAGGCCAGCGGAAAGCCCGCCAAGGTTCCCGCCGTCTGCGCGAGCAGCGCCAGCCCCAGCGCCGAGGCCGAGATGCCCTGCGCGGTCGTCACCTCTGGCAGGCGCGAATAGAGCGTCACGTAAAGCAACGCATTGGCAAAGAAGATCGATGCGGGCAGCGCGAAGAGCGGAGAAGGCAGGGTCATGATCGGGCCGTGTGGTTGCAGGCGCGTCCGCACAACCATCATTGCCGGGCCAAGTCCATGCGCAAAGCGGGCGCGCCGGCACTCTTCATCAAGCCATCACCAAACCATTACAAAAGCTTAACAACCCGGGCCTACCAGCGCCGCCTATATGCGCGCCGACCTCCCCGGCGCGCTGACAGTGACATTCAGGAGCCTTCCATGACCTCCCATTTCTCGCGCCGCGGCTTCCTCGCGACCGCCTCCGCTTCCGCCGCCGCGCTGGCCCTGCCCCGCATCGCCGTCGCCGCCGATGGCGTCGTGAACGTCTACACCGGCTCGGACAGCAATATCTCGGACTTCTGGACCAATGTGATCCTGCCCGGCTTCAAGTCGGTGAACCCCGAGGCGCGCGTGCGTGTCGTCGACGCCGGTGACGGTGCGGGCCTGCGCGCCATGGCGGACCGCGCCATGGCCGCGCTCGGCAGCGACGCCGACCCGCAGGTCGACCTCTTCGAGGCCTATACCCCCGACCAGACCGAAGGCTCGATCGACGCGGGCCTCTGGGTGAACTTCGCCGAGGCCGGGATCGAGAACCTGGGTAAAGTGAACCCCGCCGCCAAGCAGACCGACTTCGACCTGCCCTACCGCGGCAGCCAGGTTCTGCTGGCCTATGACGCCAGCCGCGTCGCCGCCGAAGACGCGCCGAAGACCTGGGACGAGATGACCGCCTGGATCCACGCCAACCCCGGCCAGTTCATCTACAACCGTCCCGACAAGGGCGGCTCGGGCGGCAACTTCGTGCGCCGCGCCATCCACGAGGCCAACGGCCGCGACCCGCAGAACTTCACCCTCGACAACTTCTCCGAGGATTATGCCGCCGAAACCCTGCCGGGCGCTTGGGATCTGCTCAACGATCTGGCCCCAAGCCTGTACGAGGGCGGCTCCTATTCGTCGGGCAACACGCAGTCGATCCAGATGCTGGCGCAGGGCGTCGTGAGCATGACCCCCGTGTGGTCGGATCAGGTGCTGCAGGCGATCTCCATGGGCGTGCTGCCGGAAAACACCGGCCTTGTGCAGTTGCAGGACCTCGCGCTCTGCGGCGGCTTCAGCCGCATCACCGTGCCGACCAACGCGGCAAACCGTGACGTGGCGCTGCAACTCGCGGCCTACGTGCTGTCGGAAGAGGTGCAGTCGAAGATCATCACCGAGCTTGGCGGCTTCCCCGGCGTATCGTGGGACCACGTGGACGCTGCGCTGCGCGAGCAATACGCCGATGTGATCCCCGCCTCGATCCCGACCTTCCCCGGCGGCGACTGGGACGCGGCGATCAACGACGGCTGGTACCGCAACGTCGCCCCCGGCCTGACCCGGGGCTGATCGCGATGACCGACCTTACGTCCTCCGGCACGCGCCGGACGGGCGGCACGGCACACGCAGGCGGAAGGGGGCTCACGGGCCTCCTTCTCGTTTCCGCGCCGGTCGCTCTGCTGGGCTGGCTGATCATCTACCCGATTTTCAACGCCATCGCCCGCACGCTCCTTGCCCCGACCGAAACCGGCACGGCGTTCAGCGTCGACACCTACGTCCGCTTCTTCACCGACGGCTACGCGCTGGCAAACCTGTGGCTGACGCTCTGGGTAACGGCGGTCTGCGCCGCGCTGCTGCTGACGATCTGCCTGCCGCTGGCGCTCTACCTGCGCTTTGCCAAGAGCCGGGTCGCGGGCGTGGTGCAGGGGCTGGCGCTCTTCCCGATGTTCGTGCCCTCGGTGATCCTCGCCTACGCGCTGATCCGCACCATCGGGCCGAACGGCGGCGTCGATCTGGTGCTGAACGCGCTCGGCCTGCCGAAGATCAATTCGCCCTACCTGACCCCATGGGGCCCGATCATCGGGCTGGTGTGGGACAATATCCCGCTGACCACGCTGATGCTCGTGGCCGGGCTTGGCGCGGTCTCGGACAACGCGGTCGAGGCGGCCCGCGACGCCGGGGCCCGCCCGATTGCCCTGCTGCGCCACATCATCCTGCCGCAGATCGGCAACGCCATGCTGGTGGTGCTATCCTTCACCGTGCTCAGCATCTTTTCGGCCTTCACCCTGCCCTACGTGCTTGGCCCCGCCTCTCCCGAGATGATGGGTCCCTTCATGCAGCGCACCTTCTCGCAGGTGATGGACACGCGCATGGCGGTGACGCAGGCGGTGATCACCTTCGCCATCTGTGCCGTATTCGGAGCCTTCTACGTGCGCTCCATCGCCAAGAACCGAGAGGCCCGCCGATGACCGCCGTCGACCCTTCGATCCTTTCCGCCGAGGTGCCCGTCCACCGCACCAAGCGTCCCGATTGGCTGGGCGCCGTGCTGGCGCTGGCGCTTGGCATCGTGGTGGTGATCCCGCTGCTGGTGGTGGCGATCTGGGCCTTTGCCGAGGTCTGGCGCTACCCCAGCCTGCTGCCGCAGGAGTTCGGCTTTCGCTTCTGGCAGGCGACGCTCGCCCGCCCCGAAGTGTGGAGCGCCATGTCGCTGTCGTTGCGCCTGTCGGTGACCGTCACGCTGCTCTCGGCGCTGATCTGCCTACCGGCGGCCTATGCTTTCGCACGGATGGATTTCCCGGGGCGCAACCTGCTCTTCCTGTCGTTCCTCGCCTCGCACGCCTTCCCGAAGTTCGGCCTGCTGGTGGCGATCGCGGGGATCTTCCTGAACCTCGGGCTGATCTCGACCTTCTGGGGCGTGGTGCTGATCCAGCTTGTCGGCACGCTGATGATGATGATCTGGATCCCCGTCGCCGCTTTCCAGAACGTCGACCGCGCCATGGAAGAGGCGGCGCGCGACGCCGGCGCGGGACCGATCCGGGTGTTCTGGTCGGTAAGCCTGCCGCAAGCCGCCCCCACCATCTTTGCCGCGGTGCTGCTGAGCTTCGTCGGCACCTTCTACGAGACAGAGGGCGCCTGGCTGATCGGCGCGCCCGAGATCCGCACCATGCCGGTGCTGATGATCACCTACATCAACAACCAGATCGTCGTGCAATACGGCGCGGTGCTGTCGGTCCTTCTGTGGGTGCCGAGCTTTGTCGCGCTGATGTTCACCCGCCGCCTCGTCGGCTCGGGATCCTTTGCCAAGGGCTTCGGCGTCTGAGGAGACTGCAATGGCACAACTGACACTCAAGAACCTCGGCAAGTCCTTCGACAGCGCCGAGGTGATCCGCGACCTCTCGCTCGACGTCGGTGACGGAGAACTGGTCTGCCTGCTTGGGCCCTCGGGCTCGGGCAAGTCCACCGTGCTGCGCATGGTCGGCGGCTTCGAGACGCCGAACCGCGGCGCCATCCTGATCGACGGCGAGGACGTCACCCGCGTGCCGCCCGAGAAGCGCCCAACGGGCATGGTGTTCCAGAGCCACGCGCTGTGGTCGCATATGTCGGTGGCGGGCAACGTCGCCTTCGGCCTGAAGCTGCGCGGCCTGCCCAAGCCGCAGATCCGCGACAAGGTGCAGGAGGCGCTCACCCTCGTCGGCCTCGAGGGCTTCGGCGAACGCCGGGTCTGGCAGCTCTCGGGCGGCCAGCAGCAGCGCGTCGCCATCGCCCGCGCGCTCGTGCTCGAGCCGAAGATCCTGCTGCTCGACGAGCCCTTCGCCAGCCTCGACCAGCACCTGCGCGAGCGCCTGCGCGAAGAGCTGCGCGACATCCAGCGGCGGCTCGGCATCACCACGCTCTTCGTCACCCACGGGCAAGACGAGGCGCTGGCGCTGGCCGACCGCATCGTGGTGCTGCGCGGCGGCGAGATCGAGCAGGTCGCCAGCCCCGACCGCATGTACCGCGCACCGCAGACGCGCTTCGTCGCGGGGTTCATCGGCTCGATGAACTTCCTGCCCTGCGACATGCGCGGCGGCGTGTCGGACCACCCGCTGTTTGCCGTGCGCGCCACGGTGCCCGATGGCCCGGTCGAGCTGGCGATCCGCCCCGAGGCGCTGACCCTTCTGCCCGCGCGCGATACCGGCGCGCGGGTGCACCGGGTCACCGATTACGGCACGCACCTGCTGGTCGACGTCGATCTGCCCGACGGCATAAGGATCAAGGCCATGTGCCCGCCGAGCGCCCGTTACGAGACCGGGCAGGTGGTCGCGCTCGAGGCCAGCCACGTGGCGCTTTTCCGCGGCGATGCGAAACTGGCCGAGGTGACGGTCGAGCGGCGGGTGGCGGTCCATGTCTGAGCGCCCTTCCGAGCAGACGGCCGAGGCCCCCACCGTGATCGTCCACCCCGCAGGCCGCACATGGCTGAAGTGGCACCGGGGCCGCCGCCGCTTTGCCGATTTCGAGTTCGACCCGCAGCGCATCCGCGAGGGCATGCGCCTTGGCGCCTCGGTCGAGATCGACCTGCGCCGCCATGCGGGCGGCGGTTTTGCGGTGCTGCACGATGACACCCTCGACGCCGCGACCACCGGCAGCGGACCAGTCGCACTGGCGTCTGCCGAGGCACTGCGCGGGCTTCGCTTGCGGGACAACAGCGGCGCGGTGACGGGCGTGCAGGTTGCCCTGCTGAGTGACCTCTGCCGCGACCTCGCCGCGGCCCCAATTGGTGATGGCGCCCTGCTGCAGCTCGACCTGAAGGAAGACAGCAGCACGCTGACCGACACCGACATCGACGCCTTCGCCCGCGACGTCGCGCCAGTGCAGCGCCACATGATCCTGTCGGGCGGCGATGCGCGGGCCGTCCGCCGTCTGGCCGCGGCGCTGCCGCAGATGCAGACCGGCCACGACCCCTGCCATTTCGGCGCCCGCGAGGCGCTCGAGGTCTCGGGCGATGACCGCGGCTTCGTCGCGCGCGCCCTCGCCGAGGCCGGGACAGCCCGGATGATCTATCTCGACATCCGCCTGATCATGGACGCTCTGAGCCGCGACTTCGACATGATCGCCGCCTTCCACGCGGCGGGCCGCCGGATCGACGCCTACACCGTGCAGGGGGTCAGCCCGGCCACGGTAGACCTGTGCAAACGGCTGATGGCACTCGGGGCCGACCAGATCACCACGGACGACCCAGAGGGGCTCTTTGCCGCGCTGGCCTAGCCCGCGGCGAAGCCCTCAAGAAGCCAGGGATGCATCCCGGCGCGGCCCGCGAGGATGGCGCCGGGGTCGCGGATGTCGCCGCCATCGAAGCCGGTGACCACGCCCCCCGCCTCGCGCAGGATCAGCACAGAGGCGCCGTAGTCGACCAGCGACAGCATGTCCTCGAAAAACCCGTCAAGTCGCCCCGCCGCCACATAGGCGATCGACAGCGCCGAGCTTCCCAGCCGCCGCACCCCCGCCGTGCTGTCCATCGCCCGGCGCAGCGCGGCATGGTAGGTTTCTTCGCGCACGCTCTGCACCTGCCCGCGGATCGGCAGCCCCGCCCCGATCACCGAGTTCTCGACATCGCCGCCACCGGTGGCATCGAGCCGCACGCCATTGAGCCAGGCTCCCTGCCCCTTCTCGGCGGCAAACATCTCGCCCATCATCGGATCATAGGTGATGCCCGCCACCACCGCGCCGCGCTCGAGCCGGGTAATGACCACGCCGAAATGCGGGATGCCCCAGGCGTAGTTCGTCGTGCCGTCAATCGGATCGATGACGAAGGTCGGCCGGCCTGCGTCCGCCGCGCGGTCGCCCACCTGCTCCTCGCCCATGATACCGCAGCCGGGAAAGGCCGTTTTCAGCGCCGCGACGATCACCTCTTCGGTCTGCAGATCGCCCTGCGTCTGGTAATCGTGGCGACCTTTGAACACCATCTCGCCGGTCTCGCGACGGCGCAGGGTACCGCGGGCGATCTCGCCCCCCTCAAGCGCCGCCTGCGCCATGGCACGAAGCCCCTCTGAGGCGGTCTCGGGAAGGGCATCGCGGAGCATGAGCGTCGGCATGGAAGTCTCTTTCCTGAAAGCATATTTTCCGCCACCGGATGCGGTCTTCAGCCACGAGAGACAAGTGAATCTTTGATGACGCCGCCGCTCACACGCCGCGCGCCTCCGGACCACCCGGCAGCGCTCTGGCACGGAGCTCGCACGCGGGCAGGCGCAACGGGATCCGCAGCACCGATGTTCGTGCCCGCCGATCATCGGGTCGAACCGCGGCGCCTGTGGGCGGCCCTGCCGAGCGCCTCTGCAAAAGCGAAGCCAGAAGAAGCAAATGGGGTTGTCCGTCATGCCAGCAAGAAAATTGCCGTGCGCCCAAAGGGTGAACGCCCCCAGTGCACCGGGCCGACCGGAAATTGCGCCACGCAGGGCTGACAACCAAGCAGGATTAATTTTCATAAATTATTCATCCCTTACCCGCAGAACAAATCAAAGATCGAACGAAAGCCTTTCAGATTATTCAACTAACCCGATCTCAAAGTCCTGCAGATAAGATGGCTGCGCCAATCCGCGCGCACAACCCCAAGAACCAGAGGCAATGACCGATGCCCCAAGAGTACAGGCGCGAAATTGATGGCCTAAGGGCGATTGCCGTAATCTCTGTGATCATATTCCATACCAACTCCGATTGGGCGCCCGGCGGCTTCATCGGTGTGGATGTCTTTTTCGTTATATCCGGATATCTGATCAGCACAATCTTGATGCGCGATCTGGAAACCGGAAGATTTTCAATATTCGACTTCTATGAACGCCGCGCGCGGAGGATCCTCCCTGCGCTTTCAGTGGTGATCCTATGTTCGATACCCGTTGGATGGGCATGGCTCTTGCCGCTCGAAATGAAGGATTTTTCCCAGAGCGTTCTGGCCGCGGCATTTTCTGTCTCAAACATACTTTTCTGGCTCGAAACTGACTATTTCGACACCGCGACAGAGCTCAAACCGCTTCTGCACACTTGGAGCCTTGGGGTAGAGGAACAGTTCTACCTCTTCTTTCCTCCGGCACTTGCCCTGCTCTGGCGTTCGCCCCTGCGGCAACGCGCGACGGTGATCTGCATGGTAACGCTCGCGAGTCTCGGGCTGTGCCTCCTGACCGTCCGCGATGCTCCGGCTGCAGCGTTTTATCTGCTGCCCTTTCGCGCGTGGGAGGTGATGTTCGGCGCACTCTGCGCGCTCTGGCATTTCCGATATGGACGCAGCGGCAGCGGAGCGCTCACGCTTGTCGGGATCGTAGCACTGCTCATCTCGATCACGGCCTTCGACAAAGACACGCCTTTTCCTTCCGCATACGCGCTGGTCCCGGTGGTGGGGAGTTGTCTCATCCTGCTCTTCGCCGATGGGCGCAGAACAATCGGGCGCGCCCTCGGCTCACCGCCTTGCGTCGGGATAGGATTGATCAGTTATTCCGCGTATTTGTGGCACCAACCTCTTCTCGCCTTCGGCCGCATCTACGCCCCCGATGAGCCGTCGCAACCAGCGCTCGTCGCCCTCGCTGCAGCCAGTCTGCCACTGGCCTACATCACTTGGCGCTTCGTCGAACAACCTTTCCGAAAGCGCGGTCCCAAGGTGCTCGTTTCCAGACGAGCCCATGTCTTTTCTCTCAGCGCCGCCGCGCTCGTTGCAGCTGCTGTCTTTGGCACCTGGGGACACGTTAAAGGGGGCCATCCATCGCGCTATACACCGCAACAGGCTGCATTCCTGCAAGAGCACGAATGGCCACGACGCTGCCTTTTCACCCGCCGGGAGCCTTTGAAGGATTTACCCGTTCCCGCCTGTCGGTTCGCCGCAGCCTCCGAAACGCCCAGAGGTCGTGTGGCACTCGTTGGTGACAGCGTAATGAGTTCTCTCAGCCCCGCGCTGATCGCCTATTTCACCGCGAAAGGCTACGACGTTGAACAGTTCACGCATTCGCACTGCATGATGACTCGCCACCATCGCATCAACAAAATTGATGCCGCGCCCTGCCCGGAGTTCATATCCAGAGTGGTCACCTACATCGCCGCTGAAGGTTTCGATCTCGTTATCACCGCTGGCGCGTTCCAGGCCATGACAGACAAAGGCCAACTCACCCTCATACGATCGGATCACGCGCGCGCGACCCCCGCGTCTTTTGCCCGGGATTTCAAAGACACGGTCAAAAAAACCGGGGCTCGACTGCTGCTTGTAGGTCCACATCCCCGGCCGCCCGTCAACGTCAGGGACCGCGCCGTGCGTGAGTTGCGCACCCACGGCAAACGCAGCGACTTCAACATTGATCGCGCCCTCTACGAGCACCAAGTCCGCGAAATCCGGAAAATCTTTGATGTTGCAACCCCAAACGGCAGTCTTCGGGTCAATCCCGGCGAGACCTTTTGCAGCGGCGGCTCCTGTAACTTCATACGTGCGGGCCTTCCGCTCCTGTCGGATCGCACACATTACAGCCAAAAAGGCGCCGAGCTTGCCATCATGCCGCTGATTGACCGAGAGCTGAGGGCAGCAGAGGACTTGGGAGCCTTGCGGTGACAAATAAAATTTTCTCGCAAGAAGTTAATAATGCCCTTCCGACAACATACCCAAACTCCCGAAAAACAGACGCCGACGCAAAAAATCTCGCGAGCATTTAGGTGTTATTAACCGCTCAGCCTTAGCGTCAAAAAACCGAAAGATAGACCGATAGCCGATTGCAGGACTATTCCTGACACGGCTTGGCCAACCAGTGAGGCTGCGCAGGCTGTAGCGTGTAGCGCGGAGTTGTACCATGTTATCTAGTATAGGCCAGCGCTCAGACTCTCCGGCGGCTGAGCGAGATAAACGATCCGGCGTCGGGGCCGCGCGATGAAGGCCAGAAAGCGCCCGCAGCTCTCGCTCGTCATCCCGATGTTCAACCGCGCGGCGCTCATCGGACCCTGCCTGAAATCGCTGCCCTCTCGCGATGATATCGAGGTCATCCTCGTCGACGATGGCTCTACCGATGGGTCGGCCCAGGCGGCCCGCAAAGCAATCTCTGGCTGCGCCGGAGATCACCCGGTCCGCATCCTGCGACAAGAAAACGCCGGCCCCGGCGCCGCCAGAAACGCCGGCGCCGCGGTGGCTCGCGCCGAATGGATTGCCTTTCTCGACTGCGATGATCTTTGGGCGTCCGACGCTGTGCCGCTGTTGCTGAACACCCTCCGCACGCAACACGCCGCCATGATCTTTATGCAAACGTTGGATTTTGCCGCCAGCACACCTCCAGTTGCGCCAGCCGCGCCGCGGCGTCGGGCGCAGCCGTTCCCAAATGTGCTCAAGGCGGTTGAGGCCCTGCCGCGGTTTCGGTTTGCTTCATGCAACCTGATGATCCGCCGCGACCTCTTCGCCCGGCTTGGCGGCTTCACCACGCGCGTGCGCTGCAGCGAAGACAGCGATCTGCTCCTCCGCGCCGCGGGCACCGAGCCGGTCGTCTGCCTGACCGGCGACTGGATTGTCGGCCATCGCGTCGGGGCCGGCGATTGTCTGAGCGGGAATGCGCCAGCAGTGACCGAAGGCTATCGGTTCATGCGCGCCCGTGAGGCCAAGGGGCTCTACGGCGGAGATGCTGCCCTACGGCAAGGCTTTCTCGCCCGCGCCGCGGTTCACACGATCCGCACCGCCTTCGCCCGAGGCCACGTGCGCATGGCCTACGATTTGTGGCGCAGCGAACGCGCGCTGATCTTGAGCGGCGGACAAGCGCACTGGCGCTGGCGCCTGCCCCTGACGCCGCTGCTCTCGATGCTGCGGCCCGCAAGCTATCCGATGCGCTGGACGTGGCGAGGCGAAGCATGACGGCCGCCGCCCCGATCATCTCCGTCGTGCTGCCCGCCTACAATCGCGAGGCGAGTATCGCGCGGGCCATCGAGAGCGTGCTGCGCCAAAGCTGGCGCGATCTTGAGCTCATCGTTGTCGACGACGCCTCGACAGACGCGACGCTTGACCGCGCCCGCAGCATCCGTGATCCCCGCGTGCGTGTTCTGACCAGCCCCCGCAATTCCGGCCCGTCGGCCGCCCGCAACCTCGGGCTCGCCGAGGCGCGTGGCGAATGGGTCGCCTTTCAGGACAGCGACGACGAATGGCTGCCCGGCAAACTCGATCAGCAAATGACCCGCCTGCAAGAGCGGGATATGCGCGATGTGGCCGCCTATTGCGGCATGCTGATCTGCGCGCGCAACGTGCCCGGCCACCGAGGCCGAACGGCCCCGCGCTACCACCCCGCACCCGAGGTCACAGGGCTTGAGGGCGACCTTTCGAAAGCTCTGCTTTGGCGCAGCCTGATCAGCACGCAGACCCTCATGGCGCGGCGCGATGCCCTGACCCGGATACGCGGCTTTGACACCAGCCTTTCCGCGCTGGAAGATTGGGACTGCGCCCTGCGCCTGTCGGACCTCGGCGGCTTTGCTTTCGTCGACATGCCCCTGGTGATGCAACATTTTTCGGCCAATAGCCTGACACGAAAGATGCCGCTCTGGGCCACCGCGCGGGCGCGGATCATCGACAAGCATCAACGGCGTTTCGCCGCGCATCCAGATTGTCTGGCACAGCAGTGGCGCACCTTGGCAGGTGCCCGGCGCCGACTGGGAGAGACTGAAGGCGCCCGCGCTGCCCTGCAAAGAGCGACCGCGCTTCGGCCCTTTGATCCGTCTTTGCGGGGGCTTCAGGTGATGCTCGCACTCGGCGGCAAATCTGCGCGAACGT
The DNA here is from genome assembly GCF_056161345.1 of Salipiger sp. ABF4_146. Lineage (NCBI taxonomy): Bacteria > Pseudomonadati > Pseudomonadota > Alphaproteobacteria > Rhodobacterales > Roseobacteraceae > Salipiger > Salipiger sp. ABF4_146. Next base: position 153,910 of record NZ_JBSWYX010000008.1, read on the forward strand.
CGATGGCAAAGCGCACTGCAGAAACCGGCGCGCGCGGACCGATATGAAACCCGCCATGATGCTTGCCTGTCGATCACTGCTGCTTCTCTCGCTGGTCGCTACCGCACTTCTCAGCGGCTCTCCCGGCCTTGCCCGAGACGTCTATGTCGCCCCTCCGGGCGCGGAACTTGCCGTAGGAGACGGCACAGCAGACGCTCCTTTTCGAACCGTTTGGGCGGCGCTCAACAACGATCGGATCACCGGTGGCGATCGCGTGTTGCTATTGCCCGGCACCTATGGAGAGCTTGTGCTCCAGACACCGGACTTCGATCCGCCGATCCGTATTCTGCCGTCGGAGTCGGGGCGCGTGCACCTGCGCGCGCTGCGCATCGACAAGGGCAGCGGCCTGACCTTCGAAGGGCTGGCGATCTGGCCGGTTGTGGCCGGAGACCTGCCGCGCGCGCTGGTCAGGACGTCCGCCAGCACCGCACGCATTAGGCTGCACCGCCTCGATCTGCGCGGTGCCGTACATGCGCCAGCAAGCTATCGGTCCTGGGTGTTCGACGATTGGAAGCGGCACTGGGCTCCAAATGGCGTGATGCTGGGCGGGGCTGACAGCGGGATCTTTGACAGCCGTCTCGTGGCGACGAATTTCGGGCTCACCCTCGAGGGCGACAGAACGGTTGCGGAAGGCAACCATATCCTCGGCTTTTCCGGCGACGCGATCCGCGTGCTCGGAGACGGCAGCCGCGTCGAAGACAATGAGATCCGCGACTGCGTCAAGATCAACGACAACCATGACGACGGCATTCAATCCTGGGCCAACCGGGTCATCGATGGGCAGCGCCAACCTGTCCGCGACGTGGTGATCGCGCGCAATACGATCCTCGAATGGACGGGATCAATCCACAATCCGCTGCGGTGCGTGCTTCAGGGGATCGGGTTCTTCGATGGCTTTTTCGACAACCTGCGGATCGAAAATAACATCGTCTCGGTCAGCTCTTATCACGGCATATCGGTTTATGGGGGCCGCGGTGTGAGCATCGTCAACAACACCGTCGTCCACGCGTCTGGTACCGTGGGCGCCACGCACCCGTGGATCCTCCTGCACGACAAGAAGGACGGCACGCCAGCGCGAGACATTCGCGCCGCGAACAATATCGCTGCCGGATTGATTGCAAAAACCGCTCTGGCGCGCCCCTTCGCCGACAAGCGCCACAATATGGTTCTGCGCAATCCCGCGCGGCTCTTTCCGCGTATGATCGATGGGGAGTTTCGCCACGCGGCGCAGCAAAACCCGCTGATCGACAACGCCATCAGCGCCTTCGCCCCGATGCGGGATCGCTACGGCGTGTCCAGACCACAGGGGCAAGCGGCGGATATCGGCGCGGTGGAATGGAAGTGACTTTACTGAATTTTAAACGGAATCATCGGAGCATAGTGACGGGCAGAACGCCCGCCGATGTCCCCGCCGAGGTCGTTGCAAAACGACGACCGGCACGCGGTCAGCCGCAGCAGCCTCCTTCTCTGGGCATCAGGCTCATGCCTTTCGCCTGAAAAGACCTGCGTCATATCTGTGGAACTTCGGGCCTTCGCCAGTTGAGGTGATTTGAATGGGTCAACGCATCCTTGCCGTCGCATCAGGTGGCGGCCATTGGCAACAATTGTGCCTTCTGCGCGCAGCCTTCGCCGAGAACGACGTGCTCTACATGACGACCCTGCGCGGTCTGCCCGAGCAATTCGGCGCCACGCCAGCCATCATCGTTCCCGATTGCAATCGCCACAGGCCGGACTTGGTTCTGCTTGGCGCGATCAAGGTATTTCTCTGCATCCTACACTGGCGGCCCGATGTCATCCTGACCACTGGCGCAATGTCTGGGCTTCTGGCGATCTTGGCCGGCCGCGTGTTTGGCGCCAAGACGATCTGGATCGACAGCGTCGCCAACGCCGAATGCCTGTCGAAATCGGGATCGCTGGCGCGCCGCTGGGCCCATCTTTCGCTCAGTCAGTGGGAACACGTCGCTCGGGACACCGGCGTCGACTTTGCCGGATCGATCCTATGATTTTTGCCACCGTCGGAACCCAATTGCCCTTTGATCGGCTGATCGGCGCGCTTGATGCCATGGCACCGGACTTGGGCGAGCCGATCATCGCTCAGGCCGGTGCAGCCAACAAGAGATGGCAAAACCTGACGGTGTCCAGCGATCTCTCGCCCAACGAGTTTGAGCAGCGTTTTTCGGCGGCAAGGGTGGTTGTCGCGCATGCCGGTGTCGGCTCGATCCTCACCGCAAAGCGCCTGCGCAAACCGCTGATCATCCTGCCCCGGCGCCATGCCTTCGGCGAACACCGCAACGACCACCAGATCGCAACGGCAAAACACCTTGAAGGCGTCGCCGGGGTTCACGTCGCCTGGGAGACAGGCGACATCAAACCGCTGCTCATGGCCCCTAACCTAGCGCCCGCGTCGGAGGCGCCCAGCCCCGCGCGCGAGGCGCTGGTGGCCAAGCTGCGGGAGTTCGTTGCCGAAGCCGGCTGATCCGGCCTCAAGTGGCCGCGCTCCAGCCGGAGACCCAGGTGCCGCCACTCATCGAGCCCAGGACCGGCACGCCAAGCCCCAGCACGTCGCCCGCCCATGTCTCGTAGAGCATGCCATCGACGATGCGGTCCTCATCGACACCGTCGAGCCCGTCGCGCGGCTCGCCATTCGCCAGATGGCGCACCTGCGAGCCTTCGGGAAAGTCACCGCTGTCCCGCGTCAAAACCACGGAGTCGCCGCTGATCGCCGCGGTAAAGCCGGTGCCGCTCCAACCGCCGCCCTCGTCCACCTGAAAGCCGGTCAGCGCGTCGGGCTGCGGGCTGTAGAGCGTGCCGCCATTGGGACACTCCACGCCGATCGTGAGCACGCCGCCCGAGCGCGACGCGGTGGAAAAGTACGCCGTTTGCGGCACCTGCAGCCCCATCATCCGGGCGGCAAGGATCGCGAGCCGCGCGCCGAGGCGGATATTGCCCCCCTTCGCCCCATCCGGGTGCACATGGTCGAGCGTGGTGATGTGATAATCCGACACCGGCAGGCCGACCGTCAGGCCCGCGCCATTGGCATAGTCGATCTGCGGCTGACGGGCGTATTCGTGATTGAGCTGCGCGTGCCGCGTGGCCGGCGACAGGCCGAATTTCCAGCCCGGGCGCAGATCCGCGTCCAGCCAATGGTCCACCGCTCCGGCATAATCGCCGGTGCCGTAGAGCAGCGCCTCCATTGTATCGGCCACGCTCCCGCCGGTGGTCCAGCCCTGCGTCGCCCAGTTCGTCACCACGCAGGAGACATCATTGCCGAAGGCCGCAAGACGCGCCGAGAGGTCCGACCAGGGGCGCGATGGCGACGCATCGTCCATCAGCCCGTCCGGTCCCGTGCCGTTGATCGCGTCGGGCATCACCATCACCGGGCAGCCCACCCCAAGCGCCGCAAGCTGATCGGCGAAAGCCGACAGGCCATCAGATGCCGTCCAGCCAAGCCCGAGACGGTGAAGCGTGGGCAGCGTGCTGTTGGGGCTGTTGACCATGCGCGGGTTCTCATGCGCGAAAGACACCAGCGCGTTTTCCGTCTTCCGGCTTAGATGGGTGATCTTCAGCATATGCGCCGAAAGCTGCGACTGCCCCAGCGGCATGACCTTCCACCCCACGCCCCAGCGGCTCCGGTCCTCGGCGCGCACGACACCATCGCCCAGATCGTATTGCGTCGCCGCGACCCACCCCCGATCAAGCCCGTAAGGTACGGTCAACACGCCGGAAAAAGCGCCACCGCTGATCGGTCCCAGCGAGGTCCAGTCAACGGCCACGGTGCCGTCCTCGTAGACCAGCCGCGCCCGAACGCTCTGACCATCAAGCGCCGCATCGGCGGTGCCGCTCAGCGTCACGTCGCGCGAGGTTTCACCCGCGGCGATGCCGTAGACGTAGCCATCCGCGTGCCGCGCCGGGTTGAGCCACGCCGCAGCCGCCGAGCGCCCGACAGTTCCGCCTGGACGCAGGTTGCCAGCCGACGGCCATGGCACCGAAGCATCGGTCATATCGCCAAGCGGCGGCGCGGCCAGCGTGTCCGTCGTGCCATCGAACACCCGCAGGAAAAGCGGCGTTGTCCCGGCCAGCGCGGCCTCGACATCGCCGCCAGTGGCGATTTGCTGCCAGACCGTGTCGGGGATCAGCACGCCCGACGTGCCCGACTTCACAAAGCCGCAGGACCGGATCTCACCCGGCCAGCCCACCGGCGCCTCTTCGGGATAGCCGTCGCCGGGGCTTGGCATACTGCCTTCACCGGCCAGCGCGCCGAGCGTGAAGAAGCCTTCGCTGGAGTCGATATTCACCGGGTTGAACCCCGAGGTCAGCCCGCCCGCATGTTTGCTGCCGTCGGCGCCATACCAATCCACCCGCAGCTGCGTTGAATTTGAGGCTGTGGTCGCGACGATCACAAAGTCCTCGTCGGTCAGCTCGGCCGACACTGCCGCCTGCGTCCGGACGTTCGCCACCAGTCGGTTGCGATAGCCGGACGTGCCCTGTGCCGCACCGTAGTATCCAAGCCAGAAGAAATCGGTGCTGTCATCCGAGAACCCGGAAACCAAGAGGAACCGATTGCTGGAATTGCGCACTACCGCTGGCAGCCGGACGTGGGCGAAGAACGGCGTCACGCCGTCGGACGAGAGCGGATAGAAAAGGTTCTTGCCATCCGCCGCCGCACTCCACGTGGTTTGCAACGCCAACTGGTTCTGCGCAGCGCTGCCCTCAAGATTGCCTTCGGGAAAGGCCAGAGAGCGGCCAGCGGAGAGGTCGACAGGCTCGGCGGGGTTGACTGGCGCGGACGACGACGCTGCGGGAGCCGCAGGGATAACCCCTAGCTGAAGGCCAACGAACATCAGATCAGCCCCACGATACCGGTGGCGCTCGTGCCAGTTGCCCAGATGCGCCGGGCCCGCGCAGGAAACGGGCAGCCCGCCACCACGTAGACGGTCGCCGTGGTTCCCCCCACCGTGGTCATCCGCACTGCGCCCGAGACGGCCACCGAGACCGCCCGCACCGCCAAGCTCAGGTCGTTGCTGTCATCTGGCGTAATTTCATGAAGATCGGTGGCCGGGCTGGAAAGCCCGGACGCGTGCTTGGCAAAACCATCGGACATTGGGTCGGTCTCCACTGTGCAGATTGGAGGCCCGAGAAATCAGGCCCCTTGGAACGTGGCCCAGTGTTCTCCGCAAAGAGTTAACCGCGTGGCACCGAGGAGATCGCCACGTTTACGTTAAGGCATGGAGTATCCGCCCCTGACCGCTGGCGACATCGCCGCGGTCCAGTCTGCCGACCGAAAAAGCATACCGATGGCTCAGAAATAACCGCTGCGCGCGTCCCCCGTCCGCAGCGTCTGAACCCGCCAGTTTACCAACCAGCGTCCGGATCGACGGAGACATACCTCCGGATCCCATGGAAGAAGATGTCGATCTCCAAAGCCAGCCCGACCTCGAAGTCATTGAGTTCAGGCCCGCTCCAGCGGTGCTGCTCGAGCCGGGCGAGGAAATCCCGGCGGGTCTGTTCATCGGCCTGCTCCAACGGCAGCGTCTCCGCGGCGCGCAGCAGGTCAATGCGTTTATGGACCTCGCGCATGCCCGAGAAGGCCTCCATCATCGGCCGCGTGAGGCGCGGGTCCGTCTGCCAGGACTGACCGCCGAAGATCTCCTGAACCACCCGGTTTCCGGCCCCGAGGCAATCATAGGCGACGCAGCCCGGAAATCCTTCCTGCGTCAGCCTGTCGTGGATCGTACAACTGTGGCCCGACAGGTTGCGGCACGGCTCACCGGGGTTCTTGTCGAAGGCGAAATCCTCGCCCTTATCGAAGGCCAGCGCGATGCAGCACAGGGCTGCACATTTCGAACAGTCGGTCTTGAGATGATCGGTCTGAGGCATTGTCGCTTTCGATTATCCATGGTCCGGCCAGAGGAAGGTTCAGGCCGCCGTATCTCGCGAAACACCTCCGGGATGCAAGCGCCGGTCCGAGGCGCGGCGTGCTTATGCGGCGTCCGCGCTTCGCTCGGCGCCACCTTAGGTGCCCCCACCCCAAAAAGCTCAGTGGATCAGGCAAGCGGGCCAGCGTTCCTTCTGCCCACACCACACAAACAGCGCTTTGCCGCGGCCATAAATGAGCCCCTCTCATCACTGCAATGATCACTGAAGCCCTAATAAGCAAAGGCAAAACCACCGAACATCCGCGCTTCTGAAACTGCAGATCCGGAGAGTCCGAGATGAACAGACGCAAAGTTTTCCGGACCGCCGCAGGTTTTCTCGGGCTCGGCGCAGTGGGCGGGCTGGCCGCCTCCTGCGCAACCCAGCCCCGAAACCCATACTATCAAGGTCCGCCCAGCGATCACTTCGACGGCACCCGCTTTTTCAACCCAGGTGGCACGCCGCCGCGCGGCTTTCGCGACATCCTGCGCTGGCGCTTCGGCGACTCGCCGGAGGAGTGGCCCGAGCGCGTCTCGCTGCAACAGGTCGCCGTGCCGGCGCAGCGCGTCGCAGACCTGACGGTGACCATGGTGGGCCACGCCACGATGCTCATCCAGACGCAGGGGCTTAACATCCTGACCGATCCAGTCTGGTCCGAACGCGCCTCGCCGTTCTCCTTCGCCGGACCGAAACGCGTCGTCGCGCCGGGCATCGCCTTCGAGTCCTTGCCGCCGATCAATCTGATCCTGCTGTCGCACAACCACTACGACCATCTTGATCTGGACACGTTGACGCGACTGAAGACCGCGCACGACCCGCTGGTGATCACCCCGCTGGGCAACGATACGATCATCGCGCCCACCGGCCTGCGTTGCCAGACCATGGATTGGGGTGACAGCACCGACGTCGGTCCACTTGGTATCCACTGCCTGCCAAGCCACCATTGGTCCGCCCGCGGAGTTGGTGATCGGTCCATGGCGCTCTGGGGGGCCTTCATGCTGACCGCGCCCGGCGGTTCGGTCTACTTCATCGGCGATACCGGCTTCGACAATGGCAGGCCCTACCGAGGCCTCTACGAGCGCTTCGGTCCTTTGCGCGCGGCCCTTTTGCCCATCGGCGCCTATGATCCGCGCTGGTTCATGGCCGATCAGCACCAGAACCCGGATGAGGCGGTGCGCGGCTTCCTCGCGTCGCGGTCGGCCTTTGCCATTGGCCACCACTGGGGCGCGATCCAACTGACCAACGAGGCGCGCAAGGCGCCGCGCAACGATCTGCTGCGCGCGCTCGCCCGCCATGGCATCGCCAAGACGCGGTTTCGCGCGCTGGAGCCGGGCGAGGCTTGGGCGATCCCCGCACTTTGAAGGCCCAGACATGACAAGACGCCGCGCCAGGGGCGCGGCGTCTGTTGGGACATCACGTCCCACAACCTTCAAGCAGATCAGGCCTTGGCGTAGACCGGGAACATGCTGGCGTCGCCGTAGTCTTTGATCTCTTCGGCGTTCTTCAGCGCGTCCATGTCGGCCTCCGCGATCACGAAGTCCAGATCGGCGTTGCTCTTCATGTGTGCCGGGTTGCCGGTTTTCGGCAGCGCCAGAAGACCCAGTTGCAGCACGTAGCGGATGCAAAGCTGCGGCACGGTAACGCCGTATTTGTCGGCCATCGCCTTGATCTCGGGGTTGTCGAGGATCTTGCCGTGGGCAATCGGCGAATAGGCTTCGACCATCACGCCGTTGTCTTTGCAGAACTTGATCAGTTCGAACGGCGTGTTGCTGATATGCGCCAGCACCTGGTTGATCATCGGCTTGACGGTGGCGTTGTCGAGCAGGTTCTGCACATCGGCCTGCTTGAAGTTCGACACGCCGATGGCGCGGATTTTGCCAGCCTCATATGCCTCTTCCAGCGCTTTCCACGCCGCGAGGTTGCCCTCGAAGAAGCGGTCGTCGCCGCCGAAATCGGCCCAGGGCTGCGGGCTGTGGATGATCATCAGATCGATGTACTCAAGGCCCAGCGTCTCGAGCGAGCCGTCGATCGCAGCCTTGGCGCTTTCATAGTCCTTGGCTTCTGCGGCCAGCTTGGTCTGCAGGAAAATCTGATCGCGTGCGATGCCGCTGGCGCGGATGCCTTCACCGACGCCGCGCTCGTTGCCGTAGGCCTGCGCGGTGTCAATGTGGCGATAGCCCAGTTCAATAGCGGCTTTGACGGCATCCGCCACCACATCGTCTTCGATCATCCAGGTGCCGAGGCCGAGCTTCGGGATCGCGACACCATTGGGCAGGGTGGTTGTTTCTTCGAGGATCATCTGACTCTCTCCTGATCTTGCTTGTCGGACAGGAGCCCTGCGACACGCGGCGTGCCACGGCGCACCGCCCCTCTCCGCTTCATGACCAGGTATGTAGGACAGAGTGCCCGGTGGGATAATCCGCTCAGATTAAAAGTCACTCATGAGAGCTGCGCATGAATGTGCGCATTGCCCGAGCCTCCGGCGTCACGTGCGCCGGGTCGCTGGGGGCGGGCTGCCGGGCGCAGTGCTCCCGGCAAGCCAAGCGCCTGCCGGAAGAATTTTCGTCTCGGCCCAAGGGCCGGCGGCGCAGTGCCGGTCTCAGAACTCGACGACCGCGCGGATCGATTTGCCCTCGTGCATCAGATCAAAGCCGTGGTTGATCTCGTCGAGGGTCAGCTTGTGGGTGATCATCGGGTCGATCTCGATCTTGCCGTCCATGTACCAGTCGACGAACTTCGGCACATCGGTGCGGCCCTTGGCGCCGCCAAACGCCGTGCCCTTCCAGACCCGGCCCGTCACCAGCTGGAACGGACGGGTGCTGATTTCGGCCCCGGCGGGCGCCACGCCGATGATCACCGACACGCCCCAGCCGCGGTGCGAGCATTCCAGCGCGTCGCGCATCACCTGCACGTTGCCGGTGGCGTCGAAGCTGTAATCCACCCCGCCGATCTGGTCGCGCTCGGTCTTGGTCAGGTCGATGATCGCCTGCTTGGTGTCCTCGACCTTCGACGGGTTCACGAAATGGGTCATGCCGAACTTGCGGGCCATCTCGGCCTTGTCGTCATTGAGATCGACGCCGATGATCATGTCCGCACCGGCCATGCGCAGCCCCTGGATCACGTTGAGACCGATGCCGCCCAGACCGAACACCGCCGCCGTGGAGCCGATCTCGACGCCCGCGGTGTTGATCACCGCGCCGATGCCGGTGGTGACGCCGCAGCCGATGTAGCAGATCTTGTCGAAGGGCGCGTCGTCGCGCACCTTGGCCAGCGCAATCTCCGGCATCACCGTGTGGTTGGCGAAGGTGGAGCAGCCCATGTAGTGATGGATCGGCGTGCCATCGAGCATCTTGAAGCGGGTGGTGCCATCGGGCATCAGCCCTTGGCCTTGGGTGTTGCGGATCGCGGTGCAGAGGTTGGTCTTGCCCGACAGGCACGACGGACACTCGCGGCACTCGGGGGTATAAAGCGGGATGACATGATCGCCGGGCTTCAGCGTGGTGACGCCCTCGCCCACCTCCAGCACCACGCCGGCCCCCTCATGGCCGAGGATCGCCGGGAAGATACCCTCGGGATCGGCGCCCGACCGGGTGAACTCGTCGGTGTGGCACAGGCCGGTGGCTTTCACCTCCACCAGCACCTCGCCAGCCTTCGGGCCATCAAGCTCCACGTCCATAATCTCGAGCGGTTTGCCGGCTTCCAGCGCCACGGCTGCACGGGTTCTCATGATCTTTGTCCTTCCCGGGGTTTCCAAGCGGTAACGGCGCTGCCCCGCCACCGCGGCGGCGGGCAGGCCTGTGAAAAACGTCGCGAAAGCCGAAGCCGCTTGCGCAGGCTTCGCCTTTCCCATGTCCCATAAGTTCTATATCTGCTCGGCGCGAGCAATCGGGATGTTCGGCTGTTTTCGGACAAGTCACCCCCAGATCGCGCAGACCCCCGCAGCCCAACGGAGACCTCATGCCTGACACAGCCGCCCCCCTCTCGGGACAGGACACCGCGACGGCCCGCGCGCGGAAGGTGCAGATCGTCATCTATCCGGGCTTCAAATGCATGGAGGCCGTCGGGCCGGTGAACGTGTTCACCGCCGCGAACCGCTACCTCGCCGCGGGCGCGCACCCCGCGCGCTACGACGTGGAATTGGTCGCCCCGACGCCCGGACCGGTGCCGTCCGAGAGCTTTCTGTCGCTCACCGCGCAGACCGCGCTGTCGGAGGTCACGCCGCAAGACACGGTGATGATCGCCGGGGCGCTGGAGATCGAGGTGGCGCTGCGCCAGAACCCGCAGATCGTCGACTGGTGCCGCCGCCACGCGACGCAGGCCCGGCGTTTTGCCTCGCTGTGCACCGGCACCTTCTTCCTTGCCGAGGCGGGGCTGCTGGACGGGCGCCGCGCCACCACGCATTGGAGCGTCGCCGAGCGGCTGCAGCACGCCTACCCCGACGTGCGCGTCGAGGCCGATGCGATCTTTCTGCGCGAAGACAGCCTCTACACCTCGGCCGGGGTCACCGCCGCGATCGACCTCGCGCTGGCCTTCGTCGAGCAGGACTTCGGGCGCGATCTCGCTTTGTCGGTGGCGCGCGACATGGTGATCTATCTCAAGCGTCCGGGCGGGCAGTCACAGTTCAGCGCGGTGCTTACCGGGCAGGCGCAGGCGCGCTCCGGCATCGCCGACATCCGCACATGGATCCATGCCAATCTCGATCAGAAGCTGCAGACCGGCGACCTCGCGCAGCGCGCCGGGATGAGCGAGCGGAACTTCGTGCGCCAGTTCACCCGCGACGTGGGGCAGACGCCGTCGGATTTTGTGATGAACGCGCGCTGCGAACGGGCCACCACGCTGCTGCTGGAAACCGATCTGCCGGTGAAGACCATCGCGCATCGGGTCGGCTTTTCTTCGGACGACCAGATGCGCAAGGTGTTCGCTCGCAAGTTTTCGCTGACCCCGCGCGAATACCGCGACCGCTTTGCGACCGCGGCCTGAGCCTCGGCGGCTATTCGGGGCTGACCGTGCCGTAGCGGCGACCGTACCAAAGCAGCGGCTTGCGCCGTTCGCGCCGGGCGATCTGCTGCACGTGTCCGACAAAGAGCAGGTGCCCCTCGGCCTCGAACACATCCGCCACCCGACAATCCATCGAGGCGACAGCATCGAGCAGCCGCGGCTCGCCGGAGTCCCAACTGGCCCAGTCGCCGTCAAAGAACCGATCTTCCGGCGGCAATTGCCCGGCGAAGGCGCTTGCGATGTCGTCCTGCCCTTCGGACAGCATGGCATAGGAGAACCGTCCGGTCTCGCGCAGGCGCTCGGCAAGGTCCGAGCCGGCAGCAATCGACACGAGGATGGACGGCGGCGCAATCCCGAGCGAGATCGCCGCGGTGACCGTGCGCCCGATGCGCGCGTGCCCCTGACCGGAGGTCACAACGCAGACCGTCGCGGCAAGCGTTGCCATCGCGTCGCGGAACACCCGCGGGTCGGCGGGCGCGGCGTCCTCGTGGGGCACGTCCGCGTCGGAATTCGGTGTCCAAGGTTTCATGCTCCGCTCCCGGGTTTGGGCGAAAACTGCGTTGCGAGCTTGTCGGGCACGCCATCCATCTCTTCGGCGTTGGCCGGGGGCGTGCCGCGCATGGTGATGACCGGCCAAGCTTCGGCATACTTGCGATTGAACTCGACCCAGCGCTCCATCTCCGGGTCGGTGTCCGGGCGGATCGCGTCGGCGGGACATTCGGGCTCGCAGACGCCGCAGTCGATGCATTCTTCGGGGTGGATTACGAGCGTGTTCTCGCCCTCGTAGAAGCAATCTACCGGGCAGACCTCGACGCAGTCCATGTATTTGCAGGCAATGCAGTTCTCGGTGACGACGTAAGTCATTCTGTCTCCATCCGGCGTGGCAAAGCGCTGCCGCCGCACGGCAGCAGCGCCCTGGACCGCTTAGGCGAGGTTGCTTTCGGCGAACTCGTAGTTCGCGAGGTTGTCGAGGAAGTTGCTCACGTAGTCGGGACGACGGTTGCGGAAGTCGACGTAGTAGCTGTGCTCCCACACGTCGAGACCCAGCAGCGCGGTGCCCTCGCCGGTGGCCAGCGGGTTGACGCCGTTCGGGGTCTTGGTGACGCCGAGGCTGCCGTCGGCCTTCTGGATGAGCCACGCCCAGCCCGAGCCGAACTGCGTGGTCGCGGCGGTCTTGAACGCGGCCTTGAAGTCGTCGACCGAGCCGAAGGACTCGACCAGCTTGGCTTCGAGCGTGCCGGGGATGCCGCCGCCGTTCGGCGACAGAGCGTTCCAGAAATGGATGTGGTTCCAGTGCTGGCCGGCTTGGTTGAACACGCCCGCGAGCGCATCATCCGCGTAGCTCAGCGCGATGATCTCCTCGAGGCTCTTGCCTTGCAGGGCGGCGTTGCCGCCGACGAAACCGTTCAGCGCGGTGACATAGGCTTGGTGGTGCTTGTCGTGGTGCAACTCGAGGGTTTCTTGGCTCATGCCACGCTCGGCAAGGGCGGAATGCGCGTAGTTCAGGGCGGGAAGTTCGAAGGTCATCTGTGGTCTCCTTTGAGCCTGCGCTTGCGCGCCGCGGCCCGTTTGGTTATTTAAACAAGCAAGCACTTTGAAAAACACTGGAGCGAATATGTCAAGCGATGACTTGGAAAAAGAGACGTGGTCGCCGCGCGCCCCTTCCGAGCGGCTGCTGATGACGCTCAAGATGCATGGCGCCCAAACCTCGGCGGAGGTCGGGCGGCGGCAGGGCATCACCGGCGAGGCCGCGCGCCAGCAGCTCAGCAGGCTGCAAGAGGACGGGCTGGTGCGCGAGGAACGCCGCAGTGCCGGACGCGGGCGCCCTGCGGTGTATTGGCACCTCACCGACAAGGCGCAGGCGCGCTTTCCCGACACCCACGCCGCGCTCACCGTCGACATCCTGCGCAGCATCTCCGAGGTGCTGGGACCAGAGGCGCTGGACCGGATCATCGCCGAACGCGAGGCGGCGACGCTGGAGCTGTACCGCGACGCGATGGCAGATTGCGGCAGCACCCGCGCCCGACTGGAACGGCTTGCCGAGTTGCGCAGCGCCGAGGGCTACATGGCGCAGGTCGAGGAAGAGCCGGACGGCACGCTGCGGCTGGTCGAGAACCATTGCCCGATCTGCGCCGCCGCGAGTTTCTGCCAAGGCTTCTGCCGCGCCGAAAAGGCGGTCTTCCAGAACGCCCTCGGCGCGGGCGCACAGATCGAGCGGGACGAGCACATCGTGAACGGCGGACGCCGCTGCACCTATGTGGTCCGGGAGACAGGCACATGAGCCCCTCCCCCGCGCGTCCCGGAGAGCCAACCACCGACGAGGCGATCGCCGAAGGGCTGGACGAGGCAATGGTCCGCCGCGTGGTGCACCGCTTTTACGATCAGGTCCGCGCCGACCCGCTGATCGGCCCGGTGTTTCATGCCCGCGTGGCCGAGGATCACTGGCCCGAGCACATGGAGAAGATCACCGCCTTCTGGAGTTCCGCGCTGCTCGGCACCCGCAGCTACAGCGGCAAGCCGATGCCCAAGCATCAGGCCATCGACGAACTGGACGACGCGCATTTCCGCCGCTGGCTCGCGATCTTTCGCCACACGGTCACCGAGCTTTGCCCCGAACGCACCGCCGCGCTGTTCATTGCCCGCTCTGAGCGGGTGGCCGAGGCGTTCCGCATGAACATCGCCATGCACCGTGGAGAGATCATGACCTTTCGCCCGCCGCTCACCCGCGAGGATTACCCGTAGGCGACCGGTTGGCGGAAACGCGAAGAGGCGGCCGAAGCCGCCTCTCGTATGCCGATACGTCTCTCGCAAGGGCCAGAGATCACTGGGTCGACAAAAATTCCACGACGTTCCGGCGATCTTCCTCATCGGGAAGGCGCAGCACCATGCGCGTGCCGCGCACCATGTCGCGCGGGTTTTCGAGGTATTGCACCAGCGTTTCGGCATCCCAGGTCAAACCGCTGTCTTCCATCGCGCCCGAGTAGCGGAAGCCCTCGACGGTGCCCGCCGCGCGACCGACCACGCCCTGCAGGCTGGGGCCGACCCGGTTGGACCCGTCGAGCGTGTGGCAGGCCGAGCAGCGCCGCTGGAACACGGTTTCACCTTCGGCGGCGTCCTGCGCCAGCAAAGGCTCCCCGGCCAACAGGCCGAGGAGAACGAACGTAGCAAGTTTCTTCATCACTTATCCGAAGTCGTGTTTCGACAGGGGCAGGCTGCGGATGCGCTGCCCGGTGAGCGTCGCCACCGCGTTGACGATGGCCGGGCCAACCGCCGGCAAGCCGGGCTCGCCGACGCCGCCCATGGCCGCACCGCTCTCGACAATGGCGGTGTGAACCTGCGGCATCTGATCGGGACGCAGGATCGGATACATGTCGAAGTTGCGCGCCGTCGGCTCGCCGTTCTCATAGACCAGCTCCTCGACCAGCGTCTGCGAGGTGCCGAGGGCGACCGCCGACTGCACCTGCGCTTCGATGGTGGAGGGGTTCACCACCTGCCCCGGATCGATCGCAACCCAGACCTGATGCACGCGGACTTCGCCGCCGTCGATCGACACCTCGGCGATCACCGCCGCCTCGGAGCCGAACGGCGAGGCCATGGCCACGCCGCGGGCGCGGGTGGTGCCGTCCTCGGCCTCGAACGGGCCGGGGGTCCAGCCGCCCGACAGCTCGCCGACGCGCTCAAGCAGCGTGCGGTGACGCTCGGAACCCGACAGCATCGACAGGCGCATCTCGTAAGGATCGAGGCCACCTTCTACCGCCAGCTCGTCGAGGAAGCCCTCATACATGAAGTCATGCATCGAGTGGCCCACCGCCCGCCAGTAGCCGATCACCGCCGGGTTGGCGTGGAAGATCTGGCCGATGTGCTTGTCGGGGATCGCGTAGGTTTTGCCCGAGATGCCCTCGGTCGCCGAAGGGTCCTGCCCCGGAGGCGCTTGGTACCACCGCTGGGTCGGGCCTTCGCCCACCACCTCGACCTGCAGCGCGGTCGGGCCCTCGGGGCCGACGGCACCACGGAAGCGCGCAAGGCCCAGCGGGCGCGGCGCATCACGCAAGAAGTCCTCCTCGCGGGTCCAGATCAGTTTCACCGGACGGCCCACGGCCTTGGCCAGCGCGATCGCCTGCGGGAAGGGGTTGGCGGTGGCGTAGAGAAAGTGCCGACCAAAGAAGCCACCCAGCACCTGCTGGTGCAGATTAACCTGGCCCGCCTCGAGGCCCGCGGCCTCAGCAGCTGCGCCGAGGAACATCTCGGGCGCCTGACAGGGCATCCACAGGTCAAGCGTGCCATCCTCGTTGAACCGCGCCGTGGCCGACGGCGGCTCAAGCTGGCCATGCGCCACGTAGGGCGCGTCGTAAGTCGCCTCGATCACCGTCTCGGCGGCGTCGAGCGCACCGGCGGCATCGCCCTGCGCTTCGACCTCGACCACCTCGCCCGTCGCGCCCGCCAGCGTGTCGCGGAACCCGGCAGACGAGAAATCGGAGGGCATCGGCCATTGCGCCTCGCCCTCGGTCCAGTCGATCTCGGCGGCGTCGATGGCGCGGCGCGCCTGCCAGAATTTCTCGGCCACCACGGCCACGGCGCCGTCCAGCATCTGCACCGAGTGCACGCCGCGCATCGCCTCGATCTCGGCCTGATTGGTCACCGCCGAGGGCGTCAGACCAAGCCGCGGCGCATGACGCAACGCGGCCAGCAGCATGCCCTCGACCTCGACGTCGATGGCGTAGTTCTGCCGTCCGGTGGATTTCGCCCGCACGTCAAAGCGTGGCAGCGCGGAGCCGATCCAGCGGAAGTCGGCCTGGTCTTTGAGCGTGGGCTCTGCGGGCACCGGCAGGTCCATCGCGGCGGCGGCGAGATCGCCGTAGGCCGCGCGGCGGCCAGAGCCTTCGTGCACGACAACGCCCGGCTCGGTCACCAGTTCAGAGGCGTCGACACCCCATTCCTGCGCCGCGGCCTCGACCAGCATCGCGCGCGCCGCAGCGCCAAGCTGGCGCATGACGGGGTAGCCGGTGCGCGTCGACATGCTGCCGCCGGTCAGGCGATAGCCGCCCATCAGCCCGAAGGGGCCGCCCGCCGGGGCGATCTCGACCGAGAAGCTCTCGGGCGCGAGGTCAAGCTCCTCGCCGACGATCTGCGCCATGGCGGTAAAGATGCCCTGCCCGCCCTCGATGAAAGGGCTGCGCAGCAGCGCGGTGCCGTCCGAGCGCAGTTCGAGGAAGGCTTCGACGGCGGGTGCTTCGGCGGCGGCCTCTTGGCCGCGCACCGGGCGCAGCGGCAGCGCGGTGGCGAGCACCAGCGCGCCCGACCCGGCAAGGAAGCCGCGGCGCGAGACGTTCATCGGCGCTTTGCCGAGGCGGCGCGAGATCTGATCAAGCACACCCATGGCTCAGGCCTCCGACACGCTGCGCACGGCGGCGCGGATTTTGTTGTAGGTGCCGCAGCGGCACAGGTTGGTCATTGCGCCATCGATGTCATCATCGCTCGGGTTGGGGATGTCGCTCAGCAGCGCCGTTGCCGCCAGCACCTGACCCGACTGGCAATAGCCGCATTGCGCGACCTCGTTCTCGACCCAGGCCTCGACCACGCGGCGGCCGACCTCGGTTTCCTCGACGGTCTCGATGGTCTTGATCTCGAGCCCCGAAACACTGTCCGCCGGGGTCACGCACGAGCGCGTTGCCACGCCGTCGATCAGCACGGTGCAGGCGCCGCATTGCGCGATGCCGCAGCCATATTTCGTGCCGGTCAGGCCAAGCTCTTCACGGATCACCCACAGAAGCGGGGTATCGGGTTCCACGTCGACGTCATGCGTCGCGCCGTTGATTTTCAGCTGCATAGTCATACCTGTCGGTTAGAACGTCTGTTGCTCTCAAGGCAGAACGGACCAGCGCGCGGGCAGCGCGGGCCAGTCCTGCCGAAATCTCTCTGCACCAGCCAATGTCCTATCCTGCAGCGGATCAGGCTAGGGGGCAAAACCAGATAGCGCCGATGAGCCCGGCTCATGAATGGCGCAGGCGGCTCAGGCGGCCTGCGCGCCGCCCCTTGCGCCGCGCGACAGCAGCAACATCGCCAGCACGCCCAGCAGGCTGATCACAGAGGTCGCGACGACCGCCTGATGCCAGCCGTGGAACAGCCTGTCGCCCTGCGCCCCGGCGATCAGCACCGAGATCAGCGAGATGCCAAGCGCCGAGCCGAGATAGCGCGCGGTGTTGTTGGCCGCAGAGCCCATGGCCGTGCGCTCCTGCGGCACGGTCTGCACCGCCTCGTGGCCCAGCGAGGCGTTGAGGATACCGTTGGAGACCCCCGCCACGAAAAGCCCCGGCAGCACCACAGCCCAGCTGCTGCCCGCGTCCGCGGCGAAGAGCAGCGCCTGCCCCAGCGCGCAGCCAAGGATCGACCAGATCACCCGCGCCCGCGACGACAGCGCCTCTGGCAGAAACCGCGCGCAGAGCGCCGCGATCACCGTGACCCCCGACCATGCGAGGATGACCAGCGCCGAGGCCAGCGGCGACAGCCCCAGCCCGCGCACCAGCACGGTAGGCACCATCGACATCAGCGCCAGCACCCCGGCCCCCGAGGCAAAGGCGGCAAGGGTCGCACCAACGAAGGCGGGGTTGCCGAACAGCCGCAATTCGAGGATCGGGTTGCTGCTGCGCCGCTCGAGCAGGATAAACACCGCAAGCAGCACCGCGGCGAGCGCGATCAGCACGGTCACCAGCCCCGAAGAGCCGACCCGCACCTCGACCAGCGAGGACATCAGCGCCGCCATGCCGACGATCAGCACCGCCGAGCCGGGCAGATCCACCCGCTGCCCGGTGCGCGGGCTTTCCGGCAGGCGGCGCGCTGCCGCCAGCGCCAGCGGAGCAGAGATCACCGCGATGAACCAATGGATCGCATGCCAGCCGAAATACGCCAGCAACGCGGAGGCCAGGATCGGCCCGACCGCCACGCCGGCGCCGAGCGCCGCCGCCCAGATCGCCGCCGCCTGTCGGCGCGCCTCGCCCTGATAGATTTGTCCCAGAAGACCCAGCCCGCAGGCCATGATCCCTGCGCTGCCGAGGCCCTGCACGATGCGCATCACGATCAGCATCGGCCCGTTCTGCGCAAGCGCCGCCGCGATCGAGGAGACCACCGTGATCCACAGCCCGCCGACGAAGGTCCGGCGGCGGCCCAGCGTGTCACCGAAAGCCCCCGCCGTCAGCAGCCCGCAGGCGGCCCCTAGGGGCATGCCGCTCATCACCCAAGCCTGTTCCGCCGCCCCAAGCTCCAGCGCGGCGGTCATCGCCTCGAGGGTGGTCAGCGGCGCGGTGAACACCACCAGCGCCAGCAACGTGGCCAGCGCAATCACGGCGAGCGGAAGCCGCGACGCCTCCGAGGCGGAGCTCTCGCGGCGGCTCATCGCGGGTCTCCATCGCATGCGCCGGCGGGGGCCACCACGCGGTGGCGCATCCAGACGCAGCCCCCGGACAGCGTTTCCACCGCGATCAGTTCAAGCGGACGCACATCGGTCTTGCCGCGATGTTCGTAGATCGCCGGATCTCCGCCCTGCCCGTCCACCACGGGGTAGACCAGCGTGCTGGTCTCGTCGATCAGCCCCTCGGAAAGAAACGCGCCGTTGATTTCACCGCCACCTTCGAGGATCAGCCGGCCGGTCCCGAAGGCCGCTCCGATGCGCGCCAGCACATCGGCGATCGCGTCCTCACCGGCGCCAAGAAAAAACACGGATACGCCACGCGAAGCCAGCGCCTCCGCATGCGACGCGGCCACATCGCGCCCAAGCACGATCACCAGATGCGCGCCCTCGATCTCGCCGCTTTCGGGATGCAGCCGACCTTTGCGGTCGATACAGATGCCAACACCGTCGAGCGCCTTGTGACTGGGCGCCACAAGGTCTTCGCGCGGGCCAGCCTCTACGGATGCTGCGGGCTCTGCGGCGTCGAGATAATGCGCCTGCATCGTCGCCCGCCCGACGATCCAGCCGTCGGCCTCCAGAAGGTCCGCCGCGGCGTCATAAATCTCCAGCAGCGTTTCTTCCTCGCAGGGCCAGCGATCCGCCAGCAACCGTCCGTCGATGGACGTGATCATGTGGCAGATGATTTCGGGGCGGGATTTGGCGTCAATCATGGCTCGGCTCGCGTGCGGTTCAAGGTGGGCCCCGCAGACGCGGGGAGAGTTTTGCTACATATGCGGCGCGGTCGCGACGGTAGTATCCCTGTTTCTCACCTCGCAGAGATGACCGCCGCTCATGAATGGGCCGCGCGGGGCCCGTTCGGCCGCACGGCAGGCAGGCCGGAAAGCCGCCACAGAACGCAGAAGGCCGGGCGCAATGGTGCACCCGGCCCGGCTGCAGGGCAGTCCGCCCCGATCATTGCCGATCAGCCGTTGTAGTCTTCGTCGGCCACTTTCTCCATCCAGGTCACCGGCGAGCCGTTGATGCTTTCCTGAATGGCGATGTGCGACATGGCGTTTTCCGGCGCGGCGCCGTGCCAGTGCTTTTCCTCGGCCGGGAAGAACACCACGTCGCCAGCGGTGACTTCCTCGACCGGGCCGCCTTCGCGCTGCACACGGCCCTTGCCGAAGGTGATGATGATGGTCTGGCCGGCGGGATGCGTGTGCCATGCGGTGCGCGCGCCCGGCTCAAAAGTGACATGCGCGCCGCTGGTGCGGCCCGGCTCGTCAGCTTGGAACATCGGATCGATGCGCACCGTGCCGGTGAAATAGTCCTCGGGACCGGGGCCGGAAGGAATGCTGCCTGCGCGAATGATTTTCATTGTCGTTCTCCTTCTTCGTAGGGCTGCGCGATCAGTCGCGCAGCTTGGTAAATCTGTAAGTGAGCGCCGGCCCGCCCGGTTGGACGTAGGCCAGTTCGACGGTGGCCATCGCGAAGGGCTCTATATAGCGCCCGTTGCGCAGCCCGCCGGTTTCCAGCGGTTCGAAACCGATGTCGCGGATCAACTGCCCCGCGATCTGCTTTGCCTCCGCGTCGTCGCCATAGGTGAACACCTGCGGCGCGGGGTCCTGACCCTTGCGGGCGAACACCGGGGCAAAGCTTTCGGACGGCGTTGTGTTAAAGCACGACACCCAGCGCGCTTCGGGGCGCATCTTGGCCAGTTCCTCGGCGCCGGAAGAGGTAGTGCCGACCACCAGATCGCGGTCTGCCGCATCCAGCGGAACGCAGCAGTTCAGCACGACCTTGCCCGCCAGATCGCCGGCCTGTTCCAGCACGTCGCCGACGCGCGACCAATGCACCGAGAGCAGCAGCGCATCCGCGCCCTCGACCGCCTCGGCCACTGTGCCATGCGCGGCGCCGCTGTCGCGGGCGAGGCGCTGAAGCTTCGAGGCGCTGCGTGAATAGGCGAAGGTGACGTCATGGCCACTGGCCGCCCAGAGCGTGCCGAGCTTGCCGCCCATCAGGCCCGATCCGAGAATGCCGATCTTCATGGGGGTCTCCTAAAAGTGAGGCGGCGGGGCCATGCCCCGCCTGCCCGTGTCTTACTCTGTGCTCACGCGGTCGCTGAACACCTGCTTGGCCACCGGCATCGCCGAGAACACCTTGGGCCAGCCTGCGTAGAACGCCAGATGCGACAGCATCGCACCCGCTTCTTCCTGCGACATGCCGTTGTCCATCGCGCGGTTGAGGTGGAAAGTCATCTGCTCGGGCTGACCAGCCGCGATCAGCGCGGCCACAGTAACCATGCTGCGATCCCGCGGCTCCAGCGCCGGACGGCGCCACAGGTCGAGGAACAGCATCTGTTCGGTGGTGTCCACCACGCCTTGGCTCACGTCGCCATAGGTGCTCGAGACGAACTCCTGACGGCTTGCCTCGGCTCTTCGTCGTAATCCATCAGTTCGGGATCGACGGCGGGCAGGTCTTCGGCGGTGATGCCGCGCTCTTCGTAGACCGGCGCCATGGCTTCGGCGGCGGCAGTGGCGTTGCCCCAGCCGGTGTAGAAGGCAAGGTGGGTGATCGTTTCGGACAGCTCGGCCGGGGTCACACCCGCATCAAGCGCCAGTTCGACATAGCTGCCGAGGTTTTCGGTCTCATGACGGGTCATCAGCGCGGCGAAGGTCACCAGCGAGCGATCGCGCATCGACAGCTCTTCGCCGGACCAGACGGAGCCGAACAGACCGTCGTTGGAATAGGATTCAAGCGCCGGGGCGACCGAGCCGACGGCGGACGGCAGGGTGTTGGTCACCTCCTGCGCCGTAGCGCCGGTGGTCATGAGGGCGAGGGCCGAAGCGGCAACATAGGTCTTCATGGGAGCTCCTGTTGGGCTAATTCCGGTTGCACGCTTGATGTAGGCCGACGCTAGGGAAGCTTAATGCCAAATCACACCAACCCACTCATGACAGCGCCTCATGAATGGTTCAGCCCCGCTCGCGCAGCGCCTCCAGCACCACTTCGAAGGCCGAGGACGGGCGCTGACAGCTGGGATAGTAAAGGTGAAAACCGGGAAAATAGGGGCAATATTCTTCGAGACAGGTCTGCAGCGCGCCGGACGCCAGATGATCGGCAGCCAACCGCTCGGGGATCAGCGCCAGCCCGTGGCCGTCCAGCGCCGCGCGCATCACCGGGTTGATCGTGTTGAAGCAGGTCTGGCCCGATACCTTGACGCGGATCTCGTTGCCGTCCTGATCCTCGAATTCCCACGCATACAGCGCGCCGTGGGTCGACAGGCGCAGGTTCACGCAGCGATGCTCGGTCAGGTCCTGCGGCACCTGCGGGATCCCCGCGGCTTCGAAATACTCCGGCGCCCCGACACAGATCATCCGTTCATCCGGGCCGATGCGCATAGAAATCATCCCCTCGCTCACCTGCTCGCCGTAGCGCACCCCGGCGTCGCATTGCGAGCTGGCAAGGTCGGTGTAGCCGTAGTCCATGACGAACTCGACGTTGACCGCCGGGTATTGCTTCAGAACCGCCGAGAGCTTGGGCCAGAGAATGGTGTCGATGGCGTATTCCACGGCGACGATCCGCACCGTGCCAGTGGGTTGATCGCGCGAGTCGTTGAGCGCATTGAGCCGCGCCTCGATCTTCTCGAAGCACGGGTTGAGCGTCGCCAACAAATCCTCACCCTCCAGCGTCGGCGCCACCGAGCGCGTCGTGCGGGTCAGCAGACGCAGGCCCAGCCGCTGCTCCAGCCCCTTGATGGTGTGGCTCAGCGCCGATTGCGAGACGTTGAGACGGGCCGCGGCACGGGTAAAGCTGCGCTCTTCGGCGACAGCCGCCAGCGCAATGAGATCGTTGATGTTTTCGCGAAGCATGAGGGAGGCCTTGATCTGTTTGTCGAGGATCACGACGGGTCTCCCTCACGATATATGGGTGTGGCTCATGACGTCCACCGATTATCCGACTATCGTGGCATCCGGACCATCTGGTCCTCAGACGGCCCGTCTCTGCGGGGCGAGCGGTTGGTGGTGATCGCATAGACATGCTCATCGGTCACCAGCACGTCGCGGACGCGCCCACCGAGATCGAAGGCTTCACTCACCGCCCCGTCTGCCCCGACAGACAGCACGGCCCCGGCGCGCAGACTGGCCAGCAGCAGACGCTCGCCATCCCATGCAAGGCCGGACGGCGCCCATGTGCTGCGCCCGGAATGCGCCAGCGGTGCCTGCATGCCGTTTGCAGTCTCGTCGCCTTGTATCAGAGGCCATCCATAGTTGGCACCGGGCTCGATGAGGTTCACCTCGTCATGTCCGGACTGGCCGTGCTCGGCGGCATAGAGGTGCCCATCGGCGCCCCATGCCAGCCCCTGCGGATTGCGATGCCCCAGCGACCAGACCGGCGAGCCCTCGAACGGATTATCCGCGGGGATCGCACCATCGGGCGTCAGCCGCAGGATCTTGCCCGCGAGGTTCTCGAGGTCCTGGGGACGTTCGCGGTTCTCGGTCCAGCCGGTGCTGACATAGAGCATCCCATCGGGCCCGAACGCGACGCGCCCACCGTTGTAGAGCGGATGGCCGGGAATGCCGTCCAGCAGGACGCGCGTCTCGCGCCATGCATCGCCATCAAGCTCGATCTCGATGACCCGGTTGCTGCGCGCGTCGGACGTGCCCATGTGCTGATACGCCACTGCCCGCTGGCTCTGCGCGAAGTCGGGCCGCAGCGCAAGGCCAAGCAGGCCGCCGCCCCGGTCATTGAGGATCGGCGCGCTGGTCTCGACGGGCAGCCGGCTGAAGTCACCGTCTTCGAAGGTGCCGATGGTGCCAGCCTTTTCGGTGATGTAGATCACCGCATCCTGCGCCTCGATGTCCCAAGGGTAGTCGAGCCCCTCGAGCACGGTTTCCTGCGCCTGCGCACTGAGCGGAAGAAGCGCGGCCATGCAAAGGCCGCGCCAGAAAGCAGCCTTAGCTGCCATATTCTTCGTCCGTCACCAGATCACCCCAGACAACGGCCGTGCCGTCTTCGGCAGCTTGGATCGCGTAGTGGGTGACCGAGGTGCTGTCGGTGGCGCCATGCCAGTGGTTCACGTCGGCCGGGGCAAAGACCACGTCGCCGGTGCGCATGATCTGCTTTTCCTGACCTTCTTCTTGGTACCAGCCGGTGCCCTTGGTCACGATGAGGTACTGGCCGATCGGATGCGTGTGCCACGCCGAGCGCGCGCCGGGCATGAAGGTCACCTCGCCGGCGCTGACGTCGTTCATGTTCGGGTCGAAGACCGGCGCGACAAACACGGTGCCGGTGAAGGTCTCGTCGCCGCCGATCTGGCCACCGCGCTCGAGCGTGGTGGTCTGGGTCATTTCCTGCGCGAAGGCCGCGGGGGTGGCGGCAAGCGTGAGGGCGAGGGCTGCAAGGGTGGATTTCATCTGGTCGTCTCCGTTTCTCGTGAGGCGGCCGTTTGGCCTGAAACAGGGGCTTATCCCCGGTCCAGCAAAGACATAGTGCTGTCGTCTGTGCGTATAATGCCGCAAGGTAAGAATACGCTCATGAGGAGGTCTCATGAAAAGCGCAGAACAGGATGATCCGGGGCGATCTGGAAGGTTGGTCCGATCACGAGCCGCCGCGGCGCTTCCTGAGGTTTCATGAATGCGGCTCATGGGTGCCTGTAGTTCGCCACCGATTATCCGCCGCGCAAGATGGATTAGATGGAGCGCTGTCCGACGCACCATCGCCTCGGCCCCGGATCGCTCCGACGGAAAGGACATGCCATGACAAAGATACAGATCACTGTCGACGACGCGGTGCTTCCCGCCACGCTCGACGACAGCCCCGCCGGGCAGGACTTTGCTGCACTGCTGCCGCTTGACCTGACCCTGAGCGACTACCACGGCATCGAAAAGGTCGCCGACCTGCCCCGCAAGCTCGACACCACCGGAGCGCCGGCGCGCTATGCGGCGCAAGCGGGCGACCTGACGCTCTACGCGCCCTGGGGCAACCTTGCGATCTTCTACAAGCCGTTTCAGCCCGCCAGCGGGTTTGTCCGCCTCGGCGCCATCGAGGGTGATTTCGCCGCCCTTCTGAAGCACGGCAGCTTCAAGGCCCGCATCACCCGCGCGGACTGACACACACCCCGGCAGAGCCATCAGAGGCCGGCAAACGGCCCGGACAACGCTCTGCCACCCTCAAGGCCACCCTCTAGGAAGGAGACTATCATGACCGACAACATCACCGGCAAAGTCGTTGTTATCACCGGCGCCTCGAGCGGCATGGGCGAAGCGACCGCCCGCGATCTCGCCGCCAAGGGCGCCAAGGTCGCGCTTGGTGCCCGCCGTGCCGACCGCCTTGAAACCCTGGTCAAAGAGATCAAGGACGCGGGCGGCGAGGCCATCGCCGTGGCCACCGACGTCACCAAGCGCGAAGACGTGCAGAAGCTCGTCGACACCGCCAAAGAGACCTTCGGCAAGATTGACGTGATCTTCAACAACGCCGGGCTGATGCCGCTCTCGCCGCTGGAGAGCCTGCGCATCGACGAGTGGGACCAGATGATCGACGTCAACATGAAGGGCACGCTCTACGGCATCGCCGCGGTGCTGCCGATCTTCAAGGAGCAGAAGTCGGGTCAGGTGATCAACGTCTCCTCGGTCTACGGCCACAAGACCGTTGCCACCGGCGCCGTCTACTGCGCCACCAAACACGCCGTGCGCTCGCTCTCGGAAGGCCTGCGCCAAGAGGTGAAGGACTACAACGTGCGCGTCACGGTGATCTCGCCCGGCGCGGTCGACACCGAACTGACCCAGCACATCTCCGAGCCCGGCCTCGGCGACCAGCTGCGCGAGTTCGTGCCGCAGATCGCCGTGCCCGCCACCACGATGGCCGACATGGTGAGCTTCGCCATCTCGCAGCCGGCGAATGTGGATGTGAACGAGATCCTGTTCCGCCCCACAGTGCAGCCGGAATGATCCGCGGCTGAGACTGAAGAAACGTCCGGGGCCGCCCTGACGGTGGTCCCGGACTTCCACCAAGCCCTCCTCCAAGACCTCCTCCCCAAAAAGACTCTCAGAATACCTCCCAAGGAAGACCCATGCCCAAAGACAACTACATCTTCGATCTGTCGCCGAACGTCACCCGCACCCCGGTGGACTTTCAGACCCGCTACGGCATCAGCATCGCCGCTGATCTCTACTGCCCGGCAGATTTCGACGAAACCAAGCAATACCCGGCGCTGATCGTCGGCGCACCCTATGGCGGCGTCAAGGAACAGGGCCCCGGCATCTACGCCAATGAACTGGCGCAGCAGGGCTATGTCGTGCTGACCTTCGATCCGGCCTGGAACGGCGCCTCGGAAGGCGGCGAGCTGCACCTGTCGTCGCCCGACCAGATGGTCGAGGATTTCATGGCCTGCGTCGACTTCATCGGCACCCGCCCCTTCGTGAACCGCGACCAGATCGGCGCCATCGGCATCTGCGGCTCCGGCGGTTTCGCGCTGTCGGCGGCCAAGATCGATCCGCGCATCAAGGCCGTGGCCACCGTGTCGATGTACGACATCAGCCGCATGCAGAAGAACGGCTTCGGCGACAGCATGACCGATGACGACCGCACCGGGCTGCTCGCGACGCTGGCCGAACAACGCTGGGCCGACTTCGAAACCGGCGAGCAGACCCTCACCGACCGCGGCGCGCCGCTGGAGTGGGACGCCGAGGCCAACCCGGTGGGTGCCGAGTTCGGCGAATTCTACTCGCGTCCGCGCGGCAACCACCCGCGCTCGATCACCCAGTTCACCATGACCAGCACGCCGTCGTGGATGAACTTCGCGCTGCTCGACGATCTGGAGTGGCTGAACGGCCGCCCGGTCCTGCTGGTGATCGGTGAAGAGGCGCACTCGCGCTACTTCAGCGAGGACGTCTTCAAAGAGGCGCATGACCCCAAAGAGCTTTTCATGGTGCCCGGCGCCAACCACGTCGACCTTTATGACAAGACCGACGTGATCCCGTTCGGCAAGCTCCTCGAGTTCTTCGGCGCCGCCTTCGGCAAGTAAAGGGCCCGGGCCGTTCCGGCCCTGCCCGACACTCCGCGCCCCGAGGTTCCGGCCTCGGGGCGTCCGCTTGCCAAGGCCCTGCGGGCCGCGCTGCATCGGCGCGGCGCCGCTGGCCGCCGCGCCCCCCCCTTCCAGCAGGACGCCAGACAGATGAGCCAAGAGGGCACGACACAGATCTCCCGTCAGGAGAAAAAGGACATCGCCGAAAACCAAGGGCTGAGCCCGGTCTCGGTCTACGGCATCGTCCATCAAGATGGCATGCACGATCTGCAGCGCCCCGCGCTTTCGCTGTGGTGGTCGGGTGTCGCCGCCGGGCTTGGCATCACCGTCTCGGTCACCGCCGAAGGCATCCTGCACGGGCTTTTCACCGATCACCCCTATCGGACGGCGATCGAAAACCTCGGCTACACGCTGGGCTTCGTGCTGGTGATCATGGGGCGCTTGCAGCTTTTCACCGAAAGCACGCTGACCGCGATCCTGCCGCTGCTGCAGAAGGGCGGCATGGCCATGCTGGGCGCCACGGCGCGACTTTGGGGCGTGACGCTGATCGCCAATTTCGCGGGCACCTTCCTGGCCATCGCGCTGGCCACCTGGGGCGACGCGATCCCCCCAGAACACGTCGACGGCATGCTCGCGGTTTCACGCCACTTCGGCAATTATACCCCGTGGGAGGCGTTTCGCTACGGCATCCCCGCCGGGTTCTACATCGCCGCGATCGTCTGGATGCTGCCGGCGGCGCGCGGCGCCGGGGTGTTGGTCATCATGCTGTTCACCTACCTTATCGCGATGGGCGATTTCACCCATTCGATCGCCGGCTCGGCCGAGGTCTTCCTGCTGGTGATCCACGACGAGCTGGGTCTCACCGCAGGTGCGGCGCTGCTCGCCGGCACCTTGCTGGGCAATATAGCTGGCGGCACCGGCCTGTTTGCGCTGATCGCGCACGGGCAGGTGCTGCGCGAACTCCCCGACTGAGCGAACGCGGAAGACCTCGTCAGGTCCCGCTTCTTCTCTTTCCAAATACGCATGCCGAACCAAGCCGCCAGCGCCGCACCTGCGTGTTTGAGGAACAATGGAGCCCTCACGCGACCCCGTGTCTCGCACAGAAAAACACCCCCGCAAGGCCTGCGGGGGTGTTGCATGTCGTCACACTGGCGCAGCGCTCAGAGGAACTGGCCGTTGTCGACCTGGATCACCTGACCGGTCACCGCCCGGCCCATGTCGGACGCCAGATAAAGCGCCGCATAGGCCTGATCGATCGGTTCAGTCGAAGGCACGGTGGTGTTGGTGTATTTGTCCGAGAACTCCAGCATCTCGCCGCCGCCTTCCTGCTCGCCGGCGGCCCAGGCGCGGGCGGCGTCGGTGTCGGTCACCCCCGGCGCGATCGCGTTGCAGCGGATCTTGGTGCCCGACAGGCGCATGGCGATGTTCAGCGTCATGGTGTTCATGCCGCCCTTGGTGGTGGTGTAGGCGACGCCGCAGATCGGCGTGGTGCCGTTCACCGAGCTGACGTTGATGATCCGCCCCTCGTCGCGCGGCATCATGTGGTTCACCGCCTCGCGGCAGAACCGGAACGGCCCGGCGAGGTTGATCTGCATGATGTCGTCAAAATGGTCGTCGGAGGTCTTCTCAATCGCGTACATCTCGCCCACGCCCGCGTTGTTGACCAGGATGTCGACCTGGCCGAAGGCGTCGATCGCTTCCTTGAACACCCGCGCGGGCGCCTCGCGGTCGGCGCTGTCGGCCACCACGCCAAGCGCGCTGTGGCCCTTGGCCTTGATCTCCGCCACGGCCTTGTCGAGCCCGTCCTTGCCGCGCGCGGTCAGCACCACGTTGGCGCCCTCTTCGGCGAAGAGATCGGCGATGGCGTAGCCGATACCCTTGCTCGCCCCGGTGATCACCGCGGTTTTCCCCTCAAGCATCTTCTTCATGTCGTTGGTCCTTTCTTGGTCTTCGAGTGCCGCTCCGGTGCCGTCAGGCGTTGCCGGCCGGCCGTATTTCGACGCAGGCCTCCCGGGCCCGCTCCGAGACCATCGGCGCGAGATAGGGGCTGGTCGGATATTTGCTGCGGTAGGCCGCGTCGATGGCGCCCCAGAGCGCCGGATCGACCGGTGCGAAACGCGCTTCGAACGGTTGTTCGGCCACGTGTATACGGCCCGCGCCTTCGCGGAGCGCGGCGCGGTACCAGCTCGATCCGGGCCCGCTGTAGGCGCGGACGAACAGCCGCCCCTCGACCACCACCGCCCAGATGAACGTGGGCGTGCCAAAGGTCTTCCCGTCCTCGCGCAGCGGCGCGACGCGCAGCCCGTCACTGCCAGCGATCATCTCAAGAAATTCCGCGGTCCATGTCATGGTGCCTGCTCCTTCCGATAGCTGCCGGGCGCGTTTCGTCCCTCTGAAGACATCTAGCTGGGGTCCGCGCGGCCAGTAGAGCACGCCTGCAACTGGCGCTCATGAGCCGGATTCATGGAACCTTGCGGACGGGCAGCGCCGCGTCAGGCGGACGGCCCTCCCGGCAAAGAAAAGGGCCCCGCAAGGCAATTGCCCTGCGAGGCCCGGACCCGCGAAAGATGTCAGGGTCAGCCGACCGGCGGCAGTTCACCGATCAGCTTGTCGAGCGTCACCGGGTACTCGCGCACCCGCACGCCGGTGGCGTTGTAGACGGCATTGGCCACCGCCGCGGCGACACCGCAAACCCCCAGCTCGCCAACGCCTTTGGCCTTCAGCGGCGAGGCCACCGGGTCGAGCGTGTCGAGGAAGATCACCTCCTGCTCGGGGATGTCGGCATTCACCGCCACCTCGTAGCCCGCAAGGTCGTGGTTGGCGAACATTCCGCGGCCGCTGTCCAGCGCCATGTCTTCGGAGAGCGCCGCGCCGACCGCCATGGTCATGCCGCCGATCACCTGACTGCGCGCGGTGATCGGGTTGAGGATGCGGCCCGAGTCGCAGACCGCCAGCATCCGACGCACCCGCGTCTCGCCGGTGCCGGCATGCACGCCGACCTCGACGAAATGCGCGCCGAAGGTGGCCATCTGGTATTCGGACTGGAAGTCCCCCCACTCGATGGAATCCACCGCGTCGATCTGCCCTTCAAGGTCCGACAGCGCGCGCTCGGTATCCCCGGCGATTACCCGGCCCTCGCGGAACTCCGGGTCCTCGACGCCAAGCTGCTCGGCGATGCGTTCACGCAGCGCCATGCAGGCGGCATAGACCCCCGCCGACGAGGAGGCCGCGCCGAATTGGCCACCCGAGCCCGAGGACACCGGATAGGCGCTGTTGCCCATGCGCATCTCGACGTCGTCGAGGGTGAGCCCCATGGTCTCGGCGGCGGTCTGCGCAAGGATGGTATAAGAGCCGGTGCCGATGTCGGTCATGTCGGTCTCGATCACCAGCTTGCCGCCCTCCAGCAGCGCCCGCGCGCCCGACGGCAGCACCAGCGCGCCGCGGTAAGCCCCCGCGACGCCATGGCCGATCAGCCACTGGCCGTCACGCGTCGCGCCCGGCGCGCTGTTGCGGTCCGCCCAGCCAAAGCTCTCGGCGCCGCGGTCGAGGCACTCGACGAAGTGCCGGTCCGAGAACTCCTGATCCGGGCTGGAGGGATTGACCTGCGTGTCGTTCACCTTGCGGAACTCCACCGGGTCCATGCCCAGTTTCTCGGCCATCTCGTCCATCGCCACTTCCAGCGCCATCAGGCCCGCGGCCTCACCCGGGGCGCGCATGTCGGCGGACTCGGGCAGCGGCATGGTGACGATGTGGTGCTTGGCCCGGATGCTGTCGGAAGCATAGAAATACGGCGTCTGCGCGGTGGCGTTCTCGCCGCGGCCATCGGGCAGCGCGTGCGAGGCCGCCTCGTGCCAAATGCCGGTCAGCTTGCCGTCCTCGCCCGCCGCCAGACGGATGCGCTGCACGGTTTCCGACCGGTGGGTGGTGTTGTTCATGATGAACGGACGCGGCAGCGCCAGCTTCACCGGTGCCCCCGCTGCGCGCGAGCCGAGCGCCGCCAGCACCGCATCGGCGCGCAGCCACAGCTTGCCGCCGAAGCCGCCGCCCACATAGGGGCTTTCGACGCGGATGTTCTCTTGATCCATGCCGAAGGTGGTGGCCAGCGAGCCGTGGTTCCAGTTGATCATCTGGTTCGAGGTCCAGACGGTCATCTGCTCGCCATCCGACCAATCGACGATCGAGGCATGCGGTTCCATCGCCATGTGCGACTGCGAAGGCGTGTGGTACATCTCGTCGAGCACCGCGGCGGCGCTGGAAAAGGCCGCCTCGACGTCGCCGGTGTCGGTGTCCATCTCGCCCGATCCCTGCAACCGTTCGAAGGCGGCGCCCAGATCGTAATCCGCCGGATCGCCGGCTTCATAGTCGACCTCGATCAGCGAAGCTGCGGCGCGCGCCTGCTCAAAGCTGTCGGCCACGACCACGGCGATCGCCTGATGATAGTGCTGCACCTCGGCGCCGCCAAAAAGCCGCGCGACGTTGTTCATGCCCTTCTCAAGCGGGTCGATCTCCAAAGTGGTCACAACCGCCCGCACACCCGGCGCATTGCGCGCCGCCTCGGCGTCCATCGACACGATCCGCCCGTGGCTGATCGCGCTGCCGACCGGGTAGCCGTAAAGCTGCCCCTCGACCACATCGTGACGCTCGTAGGCATAGGGCGCGGTGCCGGTGACCTTCAGCGGCCCGTCGATCCGGTGCGTCGGCCGCCCGACGACCTCGGCATTGTCGAACAGGGTGTTTTCGCCTGCTGCATTGTCGAATTTCATGTCGTCACTCCTCTGCCAGCATGGCTGCGAGCGTGCGCTCGGCCAGGGTGATCTTGAAGGCGTTTTCCTCGGTCGGACGCGCGCCGCCCAGCAACTCGGCCATCACTGCCGCAGCCCCGTTGGAAAGCTCGGCATCGGCGGCAGCGCTGCGCCACGGCTTCGGCGCGACGCCGCCAAGCGCCACACGGCCCGATCCGTCGGGCTGTCGGATCAGCGCCACAGAGACCAGCGCGAAGGCGTAGGACGCCCGGTCGCGCACCTTGTGGTACTTCTGCTCGCCGCCCACCGGCGCGGGCAGGGTCACCGCAGTGATCAGCTCACCCGGCATCAGCGCGTTCTCCTGCTCGGGCGTATCGCCCGGGAGCAGATGGAACTCATCCAGCGGGATGGTGCGGGTCATGCCCTCGGGCGTCACCGTCTCGACCACCGCATCAAGCACGCGCATGCCCACGGCCATGTCCGACGGATGCGTGGCGATGCAGGCATCAGAGGTGCCGATCACCCCAAGCTGGCGCGAAAAGGCCCCCTCGCTCAGCGCTGCGCAGCCCGAGCCGGGGCTGCGTTTGTTGCACGGCTGGGCGGTGTCGTAGAAATACGGGCAGCGCGTGCGCTGCAGCAGGTTGCCGCCCGTCGTCGCCTTGTTGCGCAGCTGACCCGAGGCGCCCGCGGCAATCGCCCGCGTCAGCACCGGGTAGTCGCGGCGGATGCGGCTGTCTGCGGAAAGCGCGGTGTTGGTCACCAGCGCGCCGATGCGCAGCCCGCCCTCTTCGGTCTCGGTGATCTCATCAAGGCCGAGACCGTTGACGTCGATCACATGCGCCGGGGTCTCGATCTCGAGCTTCATCAGGTCCAGCAGGTTGGTGCCCCCGGCGAGGAACTTGGCGCCCTCGACCTCGGCGGCGCGCGCCGCGGCCTGCGCCGGATCACTCACCTTCTCGTAGGAAAACGCTCTCATGCCTCGTCTCCTTCGGCGACTTGGGTGATGGCGGCGAGAATGTTCGCATAGGCGCCGCAGCGGCAGATGTTGCCCGACATGCGCTCGCGGATCTCGGCGTCGGTCATCTCGATCTCGGCGGTCAGATCGCCGGTGACGTGGCTGGGAATGCCAGCACGGATTTCCTCGATCACCGATTTGGCCGAGTTGATCTGGCCCGGCGTGCAATAGCCGCACTGAAAGCCGTCATTCTCGACGAAGGCAGCTTGCATCGGGTCCATCTGCTCGGGCGTGCCGATACCTTCGATGGTCTTCACCTCGTCGCCGTCGTGCATCACCGCCAGCGACAGGCACGAATTGATGCGCTGGCCGTTCACCGTGCAGGTGCAGGCGCCGCATTGGCCGTGGTCACAGCCCTTCTTGGTGCCGGTCAGTTGCAACTGCTCGCGCAGCGCATCGAGCAGCGTGGTGCGGTTGTCGACCGTAAGCTCGCGCTCTTCGCCGTTCACCGTCAGCGTGACCGAGGTGCTTTCGGGGCCGACCGGTGTGCCGGATCCGCCGGAGGTCTGCGCGGCACCGGGTCGGCCCGCGGCGGCGCTCACGGCGATCGCGGCGCTTCCGGCAAGCAGGGTTCGACGGCGGAGTTCGAATTCGATGGGTGGGGACATGGAGTATCCTTCCTGTCGATGGGCGCGCGGCGGCACGCACGGAGATTTGGAAGAAAACCTGTTGCGGAACCTCGCAATGTCCAACGCCTTGGCGCTCATTCCCGCCATTAGGCAGATTCATGAAACCAAAGACCAAGCTCGCGCGTTGGGTAGGGTTTTGATGACCTGCGAAAGCACCGGATTTTCGCAGTCGGCGCCCAGAAGGGCGCAGAGCCGACCTCGCAGAGACATCGATTGCTGCCCCCGGACGCGTGGGAGACAGGCGCAAACCGGGTGACACTGCGTCGACGGGCGTTGTCGGGAAAAACGCCCGGCAGCGCATTGGGTTTCCCGGCGCAAAACAAATATGCAGTGAGCATTCCGCATAGAGGCATGCTCGTCTGCTCGCACGCGCCTGCAGTTCGTCGCGCCCCGGTGCATCCAGATCGAGAGGCCCCCTTGGGGTGAGCGCGATCCCTCCCTGCAAGCGAGGCAGCGCCTCGAAGGGTGAACAGCCTGTGCCGACCAGCTTGACGGCGACGGACCTTCTGCCCGGTCCGAGCCTCGGCTTGCGCTTGTGCGCCGGCGAAGCCGAAGCAGCCCTAAACCTTGGCGCTTTCATGACGCGTGTTCATCAGTGGCAGTGGCTTTGCCCCCATACAGCGTCCGCGATCCGCGGCGTACATGTGGTGCAAATCCCTCAACACCTCCCTCACAACAACCAAAGGACACAATCCTCATGTCCAAGGCAGCCCCGTCTTCTGCCGTATCGCCCCGCCTTGCGCTGCTGGCCATCGGCCTTGGCGCGTTTGGCATCGGCACCACCGAATTCGCGCCGATGGGCATGTTGCCCGCGATTGCCGATGGCATCGACGTGTCGATCCCCGCCGCAGGCCAATTGGTCACCGCCTACGCCATCGGGGTGATGATCAGCGCGCCGTTCATGACGCTCTATCTGGCGCGCTTCGGACCGCGCCGCGCGCTGATGATGACGATGGGCATCTACATCCTCGGCAACCTCGTCTCGACGCTCGCCCCCGAGTACTGGTCGCTGATGGCCGGGCGGCTGCTCACCAGCCTGTGTCAGGGCGCATTCTTCGGTTTCGGCGCGGTGGCGGCGACGTCGCTGGTACCACAGGAACGCCGGGCCAGTGCGCTTGCCATCATGTTCATGGGCACCAGCATCGCCAACATCGGCGGTGTGCCCGCCTCGGCGTGGATGGGCGAGACCATCGGCTGGCGTACAGCCTTCGCGGGGACCGTGGGCCTTGGCGTGGTGGCGCTGATCGCGATCGCTCGTGCGCTGCCCGAAACCGGCCCGCAGCCGCGCCCCGATGCCCGCCGCGAATTGGCCACGCTGTTGCGCCCGCAGATGCTGGGCACACTCGCCGCGACGGTGCTCTTTGCCGGTGGCTTCTTCGCCGTCTACACCTATGTGGCGCCGTTTCTGCAAGAGATCGCCGGCGCGTCGAGCGCCTTCGTGACGCTGATGCTGGTGCTGATCGGCCTTGGCCTGACGCTTGGAAACTGGCTGGGCGGAAAATTGGCCGACCGCTCTGTCGAACGCGGCGCGGCGCAGGCGATGCTGGCGCTGGCCCTGACCTCGGCGGCGCTGCCCTTTGTCTGCGGCTCTGCCGCGGGCACCATCCTTGGCTTCATCGCATGGTCGGCTGCCGCCTTCGCCTGCGTTCCCGCGCTGCAGATGCGCGCCATGCAGGCCGCTGCCGACGCGCCGAGCCTCGCCGCGGCGATGAACATCGCGGCCTTCAACCTCGGCAACGCCGTCGGCGCAGCGGTGGGGGGCGCGGTGATCGGCCTTGGCCTCGGCGTCGCTGCGGTGCCGCTGGCGGGCGGGGGCCTTGCTCTGCTGGGGCTGGTCGCGCTGCGTCTGCAAAGCGCCAACGCCAGACGCCAAGGGCTGGCCTGAGCGGGGGACTTAAGCGACTGGCCTGAGCGACCCGGCAAGCGCACGCAGGTCCGGCGATCGGCCCGCCCCCCCAAAAAAGAGGCTTGCCCCGGCGACGTTCTGCCGTCCGGGGCAAGCCTTCAATGTTCAGGCAGTGGCGGCAAACCCCGCCTGCCTTGGCTGCCCCCGCCGCGCCCAAAGACACCGCGGGAGACAGGCGCGGCTCAGGCCGCGCCAGCGCCATTCCGACGGCGCCGGAGCCACACCACGAGAGCCAGCAGCAGCAGCGCCCCCAAGGCAACCCCGACGACCATCGCGATGCGAACCATCGCCAGCAGGTTCGACTCCGGCCCGCCCGCGCGGATCTGTGCAACCTCCGCGGCGGTCACCGCCTGATCGCGGTCGCCGTATTGCGCGAAGACGTAGTTGGACAGGCTCGCCACCTCATCGTCGCTGAGCGAATTGAAGGCGTTCACCTGATCGCCGAAGGGCGGCATGAAGACATGCCCCTCTTCAGTCTCGCGGTCGACGCCGTTCAGCACTGCGGCAATGAAATTGACCGTCGAGGCGCCCGCCGTGGCCGAGTTGTGGTAAAGGCTCGGGTAGTACTGATCCTTGGTGCCCTGCCCGTTGAAGCCGTGACACGAGGCACAGTTGGCCGAATAAATCTGCGCGCCTTCCGCAAGCCCTTCCGGCTCTGCGTCGAGGCCGCGGAACGCCATGGTCATATTGCCCGCTTCGCCTTGGTCAAACCGGCTCTCACCGGCAACGGCGGGAACATCCGACAGGTAGGTCGCCATGGCACCGAGGTCTTCGTCGGTCAGCTTCGAGAAGCTGTGGGTCACCGCTTCGGCCATGCTGCCGCCCGCCTGCGCCTTGCCCTCGGCGCGGCCGGTGGCGAGATAAGCGACGATCTCGTCCTGCGACCACGCGCCGATGCCGGCCTCGGGGTCGGAGGTGATGTTCGGCGCGTACCATGCGCCGATCTGCGCCCCTGCAAGATGCTGGCTGCCGTCTTCCTGCATCAGCACGCCGCGCGGCGTGTGGCAGCTCGAACAGTGGCCCGGCCCCTCGACAAGATAGGCGCCGCGGTTCCATGCCTCGGACTCTCCGGGCACATCCTGATGCACCGACGTATCACGGAACAGCAGGTTCCAGCCGATCATCGAGGCGCGGATGTTGAACGGGAACGGCAGGCTGGTTTCGGCGCTCGGCTCGTCCACCGGCTCCACGCCCTGCATGAAGTAGGCGTAGAGCGCGTGCATGTCCGCGTCGGTGATCTTGGCATAGGCCGTGTAGGGCATCGCCGGGTAGAGGTTCGCACCATCGGCGCGCACCCCGCGCCGCACCGCGTCAGAAAATTCCTGCTCGGTGTAGCTGCCGATGCCATGCTCGACCGACGGCGTGATGTTGGTCGCCATGATCGTGCCCACCGGCGAGGCGATCGCGTGGTTGCCGGCGAACGGCTTGTCCTCGGCGCTGGTGTGGCAGGCCACGCAGTCCGAGGCGGTGGCGATGTAGCGCCCCTGTTCGACCAGGTCGTCAGAGAAATCGGCCGCCGAGGCCGCGCCGGCAACCAGCGTCAACGCGGCGGCGAGGGGGAGTTTGCGGGACATCATGCGCCTTTCGCCTCCGAGATCAGCGCCTCGGCTG
The DNA here is from genome assembly GCF_056161345.1 of Salipiger sp. ABF4_146. Lineage (NCBI taxonomy): Bacteria > Pseudomonadati > Pseudomonadota > Alphaproteobacteria > Rhodobacterales > Roseobacteraceae > Salipiger > Salipiger sp. ABF4_146. The sequence continues at coordinate 190,173 of NZ_JBSWYX010000008.1, forward strand.
CCTTGAACGCGAGGGCCGTCATGGTGATCGTGCTGTTGCCGCAGGCGGTCGAGGCCATTGCGCCGCCGCCGGGCAGGTAGAGGTTCTCGTGGTCGTGCGTGCGGCACACGGCATCGACGACGGAATCCGCCGGATCGTTGCCCATGATCGTGCCGCCCATGATGTGCTTGGAGGTCGAGAAGTTGTCGCCGGCGGATTTGAAATCCGTCGCACCGATGGCTTCGCCGATGCGGCGCACAATCGGCTCTGCATACTCGCGCGAGGAGCGGCGCGTGTAGTCCCCCACGTCCCAGTAAACGCTCGGCCGCGGCAGGCCGAGCCAGTCCTTGTTGCCCGACAGGGTCAGCCGGTTGTTGGGATCGGGCAGCATCTCGTAGGCCGCGACGACATTGACCGTGCAGGCCGTCAGGCGGCGGATTTCCTCGTCCAGCGCGCGGCCAACCTTGCCCCTCTGCACCGCGCGCTTGGCGATATAGCGGTTGCGGGCAAAGTTGTTCATCCGGAAGTAGGCCCCGGCATGCTCGCCGCGGAACGCGCCCTGCGAGGTCTCCATGATGCCGCTGTTGACCACCGGCCCGGCGCCCAGCCAGTAAGGCTCGGTCGTGGTGAACGTGTAGCCTTGCTGCGGGTGGTCCATGATGTTGCGCCCCACCTGATCGGAGGAGTTGGCCAGCCCGTTCGGGTTGCGGTCATCGGCCGACATCAGCATCAGCTTCGGCGTCTCGACGCCGTTGCAGGCGATCACGAAATGCGCGCCGGTGACGCGGTGGCTTTCGCGGTTGCTGTCGTAGTAATGCACCGCGGCGATGCCGTTGCCCTCGCCGGTCTCGACCCGGTAGACCACAGAATTGTCGAGGATCGTGGCGCCTTTCGCCTCCAGCCGGTTGAGCGCGGTGGCGGCGTCGTATTTGGCGCCGATCGGGCAGACCGGCACGCAGTTGTTGTTGGCGCAGCAGGCCGGGCGATCATCGTAGGGCGTGCCGGAGTTGCGCGCCTGCGCCACCGGCAGGTTGCGCAGACCAAGCTGCTCTTGCACCACTTGGCTGAACTTCTGCTCGCCCTGCGACAGCGGCAGATGCGGCATCGGGTAGTCCATCGAGCGCGGCCGCGGCGGCCATTGCAGTTCGGGGTCCGACGGCCCGCAGATGCCCAGCACCTGCTCGGTCTTGTTGTAGTAGGGATCGAGCGTGTCGTAGTCGAAGGCCCAGTCTCGGCCCACCCCGTAGCGCGAGCGCAGCTGCATGTCTTCCGGCGTCAGGCGCCAGCAGGTGCCGGCCCAGTGCCAGGTCGAGCCGCCGGCGTAGCGCAGATAGGTGGGGTTGTAGGTGTTGGGGCCGGTGCTCTCGAGATACTCCTGCCCGTAGAACGGGTGCGGCGCCCAGTCGGCGGGCGGATAGGAGGCGGTGGCATCGGGCTTCGAGCCAAGCGGCAGGTTGCGGTAGTTTTCGACGATCTGGGACCGCGTCACGCGCGGACCCGCTTCGATCATCAGAACTTCGAGGCCGGCGTCGAGGCATTGTTCTGCGACGACAGCACCGACCACGCCGGTTCCGACGATGACGACTTGCGAGGAGCTGGTCATTGGGAGGCTTTTCTTGGGAGGAGGAGCAGGAGGATCAGAACCGCGGCAGGTTCGTCAGCGGGTAGAGGTCTTGGCCCCAGGCGTTCGGCGCAGAGAAACCGAAGGTCGGGATCGGCACCATGTCGAGCGTCGCGCGATAAAGCAGCGCCTCTTCGTAGGTGAAGAGCGTGGCGTCGCGGTCGAAGGAGGACGAGCCGGTGTACCATGCCGAGATCACCCAGTAGGCAAAATCGCGCAGCTCACCTTCGGGCAGATCGTCGAAGAAGTCTTCGACCTGACTGGCGCCGCGCGACTCGGCGGCGGCGATGATCCCGTCGAGCATTGGCTCGAGGTTCGGATAGGTCGCGCCGGCAAATTGCGCGATGCGCGCGCCGACTGCCGGATCAAGGCTGTGGTTGATAAGCAGCTGCGAGACCGACAGGAATTTCTCTTCGGTCCCGGCGGAGAGCGCTGCGCGGAGCAGACCCGGCGACGCCACAGAGGCGACGGCGGCTGCGGTCCCGAACAAGACCTGTCTGCGGCTTGCTCGGGCGAGAGTGGCTTTGGATGTCAAGGTGTCCCTCGTTGACGACGTGGGGAAGGCGGTCACTCGCGACCTGACCTGCGTGATAACGCCGCACCGCATATCGCTTGCCGATAAATAAGACAAATCGTATTAATTGAACTTCAATTAAGGATTTCCAATCAATGAGCCTGCCCCCTCCCCGCCAGCTTGAAGCCTTTCTCGCCGTGGCGGAGGCGCGGTCTTTTCGGCTCGCCGCTGACCGTCTTGGCATGTCTCAGCCCGCGCTTTCGCAGAACATCGCGCAGCTTGAAGCGCATCTCGACACGAAGCTGTTTCTGCGCACCACACGCTCGGTGCGGCTCACCGCAGAGGCCGCAGAGCTTCAGACCCACCTCGCGAAACTGCTGCCCGCGCTGCAAGATGCACTCGACCGCACGCGCACCTTCGGAAAGGACAGCGGCGTGACACTCCGGCTTGGGTTTCTGGCCTCGGCTGCGGTGAAATACCTGCCCCTCGCCCTGCGCCAATTCCGCGCCGACTACCCCGATGTCGCCGTGCACGCGCGCGACGATACCGCCGAGGGCCTGTTCGCCGCCGTTCATCAGGGTGAGCTTGATCTGGCCGTGTCGAGTTTTCTGCCGCACAAGAACAAGGACGTGGAGTTCGAACTGATCCGCGCCGACCCGTTCATGGCGGTGGTGCCGCGGACGCACCCGCTGGCGACGCAGGACGAGGTCACGTGGTCCGACCTGCTGCGCTACGATTTCATCGGCGCCAATCGCGGCAGCGGCACCCGCTTTGCCACCGACGCGGCGATGCACTCGATCAACCATCCGGCGCGCACCGTTATGGAGTTCAACCACTTTCTTGCCGTCGAGGGGATGATCGAGGCCGGGCTTGGGGTCAGCGCGCTGCCGATGGTCAGTTGCCCGCCGCCGGACCACCCGATGCTCTGCACCCTTCCACTGGTCGAGCCGCTGGTGACGCGGGACCTTGGCGTACTGACCCGCAGCGTCGACGGCGCTGGCTCGCGGTTTCTCCGGCGATTTCGCGAGTGCATCCTTGATGCAGCGGCCGTGGCGCATGCCGAGGCGCCGGCAACCGAGGCCCCTGCCCCTAGCTGATCCGAGCGCACATGAGGATCGGCGCTCTGACAAAGCGCGGCGCCTCTCAAGGCACCGCACCCACCTCAGGCGCTGCGGCGGTTGAACTGGATCGACGACACCATCGACAGGCCGATGATCGACGCCCCCAGCAGACCGGTGATCACCTCGGGCACATGCACCACGCTTTGCGAGAACATGATCAGCGACAGCGCAAGGATCGAATAGAACGCGCCATGCTCCAGAAAGCGGAACTCGCTGAGGGTCTTGCGGTCGACCAGCATGATGGTCATCGAGCGCACATACATCGCGCCGATGCCAAGGCCGATGGCGATCAGGAACAGGTTCTGCGTCAGCGCAAAGGCCCCGATCACCCCATCGAAACTGAACGAGGCGTCCAGCACCTCCAGATAGAGGAACGCCCCCAACCCGCCGGCGCGGGCGGCGCTCATCACCTCGGTCTCGGCGTCGAGCACATGGCTGAGCGTGTCGACCGCCATGAACACCACAAGCCCGAGGATCGCGGCGCGGTAGAAGGTCGCCTGATCCTGCACGCCAAGCCCCATGCCGAACGCCATGACAAACAGCAGCACCAGCCCGTAGGCCACGCCTTTGACCGTGCCCATCGAGCGCATGCGCCGCTCGATACGCGAGATCCAGTCGATGTCCTTGCCGTCGTCGATGAAGAACGACAGCGCCACCATCATCAGGAACGCGCCGCCGAAGGCGGCGATCGACAAGTGGCTTTCGTTCATCAGCCGGGCGTATTCCTGCGGCTCGCGCGCCGCCAGCAGCAGCGCGTCCACCGGACCGACCTTTGCCGCCACCGCGACCACCGCCAGCGGAAAGACGATGCGCATACCAAACACCGCGATCAGGATGCCCCATGTGAGGAACCGCTGCTGCCAGACCGGCGTCATGCTCTTGAGCTTGTTGGCGTTGACGATGGCGTTGTCGAAGCTCAGCGAGATCTCCAGAACCGCCAGCACCGTGCCGATCAGCAGGAACGACAGTGCCGAGGCCAGCGTGCCGCCGTACCACCAGCCCAGCCAGAAACTGCCCACCAGCCCCAGTGCGGTGACGAGGAACGCCCATTTGAAATAGTGAAGTGCGGTCGACATACGGTCTTCCCTTGGTGTCTTGCAGAGGGTGGTCCGGGAGGGGGGCTCAGTCCGCCAGCGCCAGTCGCGCGGCGCGGCGCTCGGCCTGCACATCCGGGTCGGCATCCAGCCCGGCCGCCAGCAGCCGCTGGGTGTAGAGTTCGCGCGGGGCCTCGAAGATCTGCTTCACCGGTCCCTGCTCGACAATCTCGCCGCGCTGCATGACCAGCACCCGGTCGGCAAAGTCGCGCACCACCGGCAGGTCGTGGGCGATGAAGATAAAGGCGATGCCAAGTTCGTCGCGCAGCCGTCCCAGCAGATCGATCACCTGCGCCTGAATCGACACGTCGAGCGCCGAGACCGCCTCGTCGCAGATGATCAGTTCCGGCTCCAGCGCCAAGGCGCGGGCGATGGCGATGCGCTGCCGCTGCCCGCCCGAGAACTGATGCGGGTAGCGGTCGGCATGATCGGCCTGCAGCCCGACCTGTTCAAGCAACTCGGTCACCCGCGCGCGCCAGCGGCTCTTGGGCAGGATGTCGCGGTGGATGACCCACGCCTCCGAGATGATCTCATAGACTGACATATGCGGCGCGAGCGATTGCGTCGGGTCCTGAAACACCATCTGCAATTGCCGCCGCAGCGGCGCCATCTGGCGCGGGGTCATCTGCAGCAGATCCTGTCCCTTCCACAGCGCCTCGCCGCCCGAGGCCTCTTCGAGCTTCAGCAGCAGCCGCGCGACGGTGGATTTGCCCGAGCCGCTTTCGCCCACCACGGCCAGCGTCTCGCCAGCGCGCAGATCAAAGTCGACGCGCTTCAGCGCGGTGAAAGCGCCATAGCTCTTGGTCAGGCCGCGCACCTGCAGGATCGGCTCGGGCGCCTCATTCGCCTCACGCATCTCGCCGCGCCCCGGTGCCGCCGCCAGCAGCTTGCGCGTGTAGGGGTGCTGCGCGTTGTGATAAAGCTCACGCGGGGTGCCACTTTCGACGATGCGCCCGCCTTCCATCACCACCGCGCGGTCGGCGGCCTCGGCGACCACGCCAAGGTCGTGGGTGATCATCAGCAAGCCCATGCCGGTTTCCTGCTGCAACTCCTCAAGCAGCGACAGCACCTCGGCCTGCACCGTCACGTCGAGCGCCGTGGTCGGCTCGTCTGCGATCAGGATGTCGGGCTTGAGCACCAGCGCCATGGCGATCATCAACCGCTGCCGCTGGCCGCCCGAAAACTGATGCGGGTATTTCTTCATCGCCGCCTCGGGCTCGGGGATGCCGACGCGGCGCATCAGGTCCAGCGTGCGGCCGTACGCCTCGGACCGGCTCTCGCCGTGGGTCATCCCGGCCTCGGCGATCTGCCAGCCCACGGGGTAGACCGGGTTGAGGTGGCTCAGCGGGTCCTGAAAGATCATCGCGATGCGACGGCCATTGATCTCGCGCCGCGCCTCCGATCCGAGGGTCAACAGGTCCTGCCCTTCGAAGAGGATCTGCCCCGAGGTGATCTCTCCCGGCGGGCAGTCGATCAGGTTCATGATCGCCGAGGCCGACACCGATTTGCCCGAGCCGCTCTCGCCAAGGATGGCCAGCGTCTCGCCGCGGTCGAGGTGCCACGAGATGCCATTCACCGCGTTGACCGTGCCGCGTGCCGTGTGGAAGCGCACCGACAGGTCGCGCACTTCAAGAAGATGGTCAGTCATTGCGCTTACCTCCAAGCTCGAGCCGCCAGCGTTGCGTCGGGTTGAGCGCCACGCGCATCCAGCCCGAGATCAGGTTGAGGGACATGGTGGTGAGGATGATCACCAGACCGGGCCAGAAGGCGAGCCACCACGCGGTGGTCAGATACTGCCGCCCCTGGCTGACCATCAGGCCCCAGGTGATCTCGGGCGGCTGAATGCCGATGCCGAGGAACGACAGCGCCGATTCCGCCAGCATCACGAAGGCGAAGTCGAGCGTCGCGATGGTCAGCAGCGTCGGCAGGATCACCGGCAGGATGTGGCGGAAGATGATGCGCCGGTTCGACGCCCCCATCACCTGCGCCGCCTGCACGAACATCCGTTCGCGCACTTCCAGCACCTCGGCGCGGGTGGTGCGCAGATAGATCGGGATGCGGGTGATCGCCAGCACCAGCACGAGGTTCCCGATCGACGGCTCGAGCATGTAAAGCACGATCACCGCCAGCAGCAGCGAGGGGAAGGACATGATCACGTCGGCAAGCCGCATGATCACCTCGCCCGTGGTCTTGCCGGCGTAGCCGGCGATCAGCCCCAGCGTCGAGCCGATGATCATCGAGCCCGCCACCGCGCCGGCGGCGATCACCAGCGTGTTCTGCGCCGCGACGATGATCCGCGCCAGCAGCGGCCGCCCCAGCGCGTCGCCGCCGAGCAGGTAGAGAAAGCCGCGCTCGAGGGTAAAGGGGTCGGCGTTGCGGGCGCGCAGGTTCTGCTTGGCCGCCGCGTCGCCCAGCACCGCCGGGCCGAAAAGCGCAAAGAGCAGCATCAGGAGCAGGAACAGCGCCGCGGCGAAGGCGAATTTATCGGCCCAGAGCATCGCGAGGACGCGGCGCAGCTTGCCGGGATCGCGGGGGGTGGTCTGCGTTTGGGCCATGGAAGTCTCGGTGCTTGTGTGGGTCATTGCGGCATCCCCTCAGGTGCGGATGCGGGGGTCGAGCAGCGCATAGGCGATGTCGATCAGCAGGTTCATCACGAAGATCGCCAGTGCGGTGACCATGATCGCGGCAAGGATGACGTTGAAGTCGCGCTGCAGGATGCTGTCGATCATCAGCTTGCCGACGCCGGGGAAGCCGAAGATCGTCTCCACCACCACCGCGCCGTTGAGCAGCGCCGCCGCCTGATCGCCGATCACGGTGATCACCGGCAGCATGGCGTTGCGCAGCGTGTGCACAAAGATGATCGGGCGGTTCTTCACGCCTTTGGCGCGGGCGGTCTTGACGTAGGCGGAGCCGAGCGCGGTGATCATCGAGCCGCGCACCACCTGCAGGATCAGGCCGAAGGGGCGGATGAACAGCACCGAGATCGGTAGCACCCAGTGCCAGACCGAGCCGGTGCCCGAGGTCGGCAGCCAGCCGAGAGAGACCGAAAACAGCACGATGCCGACGATGGCGATCCAGAAGTCGGGGGCCGAGGCGCCGATCAGCGACAGCAGCGAGGCGACGCGATCCAGCGGCGAGCCGATGTTGAAGGCGGCGAGCGATCCCAGCGCGATGGCCGCAACCGAGACCAGCGCCATGGTGATCAGCGCCAGTTGCAGCGTCCAGGCAAAGGCCTCGAGCACCACTTCGAGCGCCGGGCGCGCCTTGCGCAGACTCTCGCCGAAGTCGAACTGCACGAGGTCCGCGAGGTAGTGGCCAAACTGCACAAGCACCGGATCGTTGAGCCCGTGAATTTCGCGAAAGTTCTGCCGCATCTCCTCGGAGGCATCGACCGGCAGATACAGAGCGGCCGGATCACCGGTCAGACGGGACAGGAAAAAGACGAGGACGATCAGCACCATCAGCGAGATGAAACTCGACACGGCGCGTTTTCCCAGCATCGACGACATGGGGGCCTCCTGGGGTCTGGCAGGGGATGGCAGGGGTCTGACGGGGGTCTGGCAGGGCCTTGACGGGGCGCGCGACAGGGTCGCGCGCCCACGGTTCGCTTACTTGAAGCCGATCTCCGACAGCTGCAGCGAGCTGTTGGTGGCGATCGTCGGTTCAAAATCCACGCGGGTGCCGACGCGGGCGTGGCCGACCATGTGGAACAGCGGCACATCGGCCACCACATCGTCATGCAGGTAGGCGAAAAGCTCGGACCACAGCGCGCTGCGTTCTTCGCCGGTCGCCGCGGTCGCGGCCTCGATCAGCTCATCGACCTTGGGATCGTTGATCCCCGACTGGCGGCCCTCGGAGTGGTACTTGAAGTACATCGAGAACACCGGATCGCCGCGCGAGTTGTCGTGCTGCGCGCCGACAAGGATCGGGCGATCCTCGACGTAGGGCTTCGAGTAGTACTGCTCGTGTTCGGCCACCTCGACCATCTGCAGATCGATGTTGAAGCCGACGTCGGACAGCATGCCCTGGATCGCCTCGAACACCTCGGTGGCGCCGGGAAAGTTGCCGGTGCGGCCGATCAGCGAGATCGTGGTGTCGACCGGAACGCCATCCGCCTTGGCCTCTTCGAGCAGAGCGCGGGCCTTGTCGGGATCATAGGACCATGCCTGCACATCCGGGTTCCAGCCCAGCGTGGTCGGCACGTTGAGCGCTGTGGCGATCTGCGTGCCTTCGGCGAGGATGGTGCCGACAAAGGCCTCGCGGTCGATGGCGAGGTTCAGCGCCTCGCGCACCCGCTTATCCCCCAGCGGCGCGACGTTCTGGTCGATCCGCAGATAGGTGGTTTCCGAGTTCGGATAGGAGAAATCCATCTCCGGATCGGTGGCGTCGGTGGCCGAGATCGACGGCGCGATATCCGCCTCGCCGGTCTGCACCATGGCGGCGCGCACGGCGGCGTCTGTGCGGAACAGGTAGGTTGCGCCGGCGACCGCGGGCGCCTCGCCCCAGTAATCGTCGCGGCGGGTCAGCGTGATGTTCTGGCCCGGGTTCCATTCCGACAGCGTGTAGGGGCCGGTGCCGACCGGATCGCGGGTGAACTCGAGCGGCGTCTCAGACGGCACGATGGTCAGCAGCGACATCAGCAGCGGCAGGATCGGCTGCGCCGGGTCGGTGGTGAAGTCGATGGTGTTGGCGTCGACCACCTCGGGGGTGATGTCGATCCCTTCGTAATAGCGCGAGATCTCGCAGGTGATCTGATCGCTGCCGGCACGCTCGAAGCTGTGCTTCACGTCCTCGGCGTCAAAATCGCTGCCGTCCGAGAACTTGACACCCTCGCGCAGATGGAAACGCCAGGTGTTGTCGCCGGTCATCTCCCAGCTTTCGGCAAGGCGGGGCATCAGGCCCTCATCGCCGCGCACGTCAAGCTCGGTGAGCGTCTCGGAGATGTTCTGCAGCACGATGCGCCCGATGTTCGAGCGGGTCGCCATGCAAGGTTCGATAACGTCGGCTTCCTCGGCCAGCACGACGGTGACGTCGTGGTTGTCCTGAGCGAAGGCCGGCGTGATCGCCGTGCTGGCCAGTAGTAGCCCGGCAAGGGCCGTGAAGTTTTTCATTATGATGTCCTCCCTGAATAATCCGCCGTATCAGCCGTTGTCCGGCTGCGCGGCTCTCCCCGCGCCGACATGCTGCCCCGGCCCATGCCGCTCCGCGCGGAACACGCGGAACACAAGGCAGCGGCCGAAACGTCGCTGGGTCACTCCGAAGCCTGGCATCGGTCTCCTCCCTCGGCCAGTTGCGGTGCAGGCATATTGGTAAACTTGCCAATACATGTCAAATGCGTTTCTCAGACCACTAAGGCATACCTGCACCCCCTTAGCCTAAGGCTTTGCTTTAAATCGCAATAATTTTCTCGATCCGATGATCCCGGGAAATGACAAGATGCGACCAACTTGACAACTTGTTTGCAACCTTGTTCTCTCAGGGCGGAATCACGCACAGGGAGGGGCGCGGATGACACCGGAGGAAATCGCCGAAAAAATGACCGGCGAACTGGCACCAAGGGCTGGCGGACAGGAGGCAGTCTTGCCCGCCCCCACGGTGCAGAACCACGCGGCTTTCCTGGCACGCATGCCCGACGGCGCGCTGGCCTGCGCATGGTTCGGCGGCACGCTGGAAGGCAAATCCGACATCTCGATCCACGCCTGCCTGCTGGACGAGGGCGCCACGCGCTGGGGCCCCGCCGCACGGCTGACAAACGATCCCGACCGCTCCGAACAGAACCCGGTGCTCTTCGTTGCACCGGACAACACGATCTGGCTGTTCAACACCGCGCAACCCGCCGGAAACCAAGACGAAGCACGTGTCTTCATGCGCCCCGTTCACCGCGAGGGGGACCGTCTGGTCGCGGGCGAGGCGCGCGACACCGGACTGCCGCCCGGCACCTTCATCCGCGCCGCGCCGCTGCTGCGTGACGACGGTGCATGGATGCTGCCGCTGTTCCGCTGCAACCCCCGCCCCGGCATCCGCTGGACCGGCGCTTTCGACACCGCCGCCATGGCGGTCAGCACCGACGGCGGCGCAAGCTGGAAAATCACCGAGGTGCCGGACTCGCCCGGCGCCGTGCACATGAGCCCGGTGCCGCTGGAAGACGGCTCACTCGCCGCCTTCTATCGCCGCCGGCAGGCCGACTGGGTACATCGCTCGGAAAGCCATGACGGCGGGCGCAGCTGGAGCGCGCCCGCCGCCACCGATGTTCCGAACAACAACAGCTCGATCGGTGCGGGACTGCTGGCAGACGGTCGGCTGGCGCTGGTCTGCAATCCGACCTCGGCCGCGCACTCGCAGGCCCGCCGCGCCTCGCTTTACGACGAACTGGACGAGGGCGACGACCGCCCCGAGGCGGAGGAAGGCTGCAAACCGATCTGGGGCGTTGAGCGCGCACCGCTGACCCTCTGCCTGTCGCGCGACGGCGGGCGCAGCTTCCCGGTGCGCCACGTAATCGAGGACAGCCCCGGCACCTGCCTGTCGAACAACTCGCTCGATGGGCGCAACAAAGAGCTGTCCTACCCCGTCCTGCTGCCCCGCCCCGACGGCGGGCTCGACGTCGCCTATACGCTCTACCGCCGCGCCATCCGCCACGTCCGCCTCGACGCCGCCACGCTGGCCGCGCTCGGCGCCTGAGCCCATTTCCTGCACGAAGGAGACCCGCCATGTCCGGCATGGACCGCCCCATCACCCTGCACCAGCCGCCGCGGCTTGAAATCGGCACCGGCGCGGCACGCACCCTCGGCACTTGGGCCGAGGGTGCCGCGCGCCCGCTGGTCATCGCCAGCACCGCCACGCTGCAATACGTCGAGAGGCTCGGGCTGACCGGCGACATTTGCGTGATCGATGACGTACCGCCAGAGCCCGACATTCCCGCCTTCGAAGCGGTGCTTGAGGCTGCCCGCGCCCACCGCCCCGACCTTGTGGTCGGGCTTGGTGGCGGCTCGGTGCTCGACGTTGCCAAGCTGACCGCTGCGATGTGGGATGGGTCGCAGGCGCTGGCCGAGGTGGCCGGCCCCAACAAGGTCGCCGGGCGCCGCACCAAGCTGGCGCAGGTCGCGACGACCGCCGGCACCGGCTCGGAGGCGGGCATCCGCGCGCTGCTGACCGACCCCGAAACCAAATCCAAGGTGGCGGTCGAAAGCCCCTACCTGCTGGCCGATATCGCCATCCTCGACCCCGAACTTACCTATTCGGTGCCACCCGCGGTCACCGCCGCCACCGGCATCGACGCCATGGCGCATTGCGTCGAAGCCTTCACCAACATCCGAGCGCATGATCTGATCGACGGCTATGCCCGCATGGGCATCTCGCTGGTGGGCAAGTACCTGCGCCGCGCCGTCGAAAATGGCGATGACGCCGAAGCGCGCGCGGGCATGATGCTGGCCAGCTACTATGGCGGGCTGTGTCTGGGGCCGGTGAACACTGCCGCCGGACATGCGCTAGCCTACCCGCTTGGCACGCGACTGTCGCTGCCGCACGGGCTGGCGAATGCGATCATCTTCCCGCATGTACTGGCCTTCAATCAGCCGGTCCGCCCCGAAAAAAGCGCCGAGGTTTCGGCCGCGCTGGGGCTTTCCGGCGCCGGCAGCCAAGAGGGGCTGCTACAGGCCGCGCATGGGTTCTGCGCCGATCTGGGGGTGGAAATGCGCCTCTCGGCCCATGGCGCCAGCGAGGCCGCGCTTAAGGATTGGGCTGGCGAGGCGCACGCGATCCGGCGGCTGATGGACAACAACCCGCGCGACATGAGCGTCACCGAGGTGCACGAGATCTACCGCGCCGCCTTCTGAGGCGGCGCGAGAGACGTCAGAGCGAGAGGTCGAACTCGCCGCCGCCGAACAGGCGCTCGCGCGAATGGGTGATGTGCTGGCGCATCACCTCGCGCGCGCGCTCGGCGTCGCGGTCGCGGATCGCCTCATAGATGCCGCGATGCTCGGCAAACACCGCCTCCAGCGCCTTCGCGCCGTCCGACATCAGCGACTCGCCGTGCAGCTTCATGCCGACGTGGATGTGATCGCGCAGCGCCTTCAGCGTCTCTTCGTAATACTGGTTGTTCGACGCACGCGCGACGCCCTGATGAAAAGCGAAATCCGCGTCCTCGCGGTGCAGCCGCGAGCCGGTGGCGTCTGACAGCAGGTGCAGCGCGCGCTCGATCTCTTCGAGCGCGGCATCATTGCGCCGCAGCGCCGCCAGCGCCGCCGCATCGGTCTCGACCGTCAGGCGGAACTCGTAGCAGCGCTGGATATCGGCAATGGTTTCGACCGGCGTGTAGCCAAGCGCCGGCTCGCGCTTCACCCGCACGAAGTTGCCCGCCCCCTGCCGGGAATAAACCAGCCCCTCTTCGCGCAACTGCTCCAGCGCCAGCCGCAGCACCGGGCGCGAGACGCCGAAGGTCACCGACAGGTCCTTTTCCGCTGGCAGCTTTTCGTTCGGCGCGTAATCGCCGCGCATGATCCGGCTGCGCAGCGCCGCGTAGACCTTTTCGGACAGCGATGGCCGACTGCGCCCGGAGGCGCCGTCCTTTTCGATCTCGGGTCCCGCCATGCTCATGCGCATTGTCCTTCCGTCCCAGCTTGCCCTGCCCGCAGCTCGCGCAGGATATCCCGCAGCAGCCCCGGCTCCCCGAAGCCGCCCGACTTGGTCACCAGATGCAACGGCCCCCAAGGCGCCTCGATCCGGCACAGCGGCAGACCCGGGCGCAACTCGGCGGTCACTTGTAAACTGCCGACCTGCATCTGGTCCAGCACCGCATGCGCCGTCTCGCCGCCGCAGACAAGCAGGCTGCGCGGGCGCAGGTTCTTCGCCACGCGCAGGATGCCCTCGGCATAGCGCGAGGCCGCCTCGGCACCATCCAATCCCGCGCCGCCATCGGTGATGGAGAGCGCCAGAGCCTCGACAGAAGACACCTCGGGAACGGCACCGTCAGGTGCCTCCTGCACAGGCAGCTCTGCTTTCAGTGCATCCAGTTGCGCCAGCGTCACCGGATCGCGCGAGCCGCTGGCGATCAGCAGCGGCGCGTCGAGCGCTGGCGGTGGCGCCGGGCGCAATCCAACATGGCGCGACAGCGCCAATGCCAACCCCCGCGCCCCGACCCAGAGCACCCGCTCTGCGCAACCGGACACACAGCCGTCGAGATCGGCGTCCGAGCCCACCTCGGGCACTTCGACGGGGCGCAGAAACCGCGCCGCAACATCGATCGGCGCGGCGACGCCACTGCCGGTCAGCGCGCCATGGCGTACGAACCTCCCCATGTCCGGGATCGCCGGGGAGACGATCACGCGCGGTGCTCCCATCGCCTTGGCCAAAACCTCGGTCTCGGGGCCGGTGTTGCCCTTCAGCCGGGAGTCGATTTTTTTCATCACGACATCGAAGTCATCCAGCGACAGCGCCGCCAGCACCTCGGCCACCCGGTTGCGCGCCATGTCTGGGGCAATCTCACGACTGGCGGTTACCACCGCCAGCACATCAGGGGCCCGCGCCAGCGCGCCGGGAATGCCGTCGGCCCCACGCGCGACCAACACCCGGCAGCCCGGCGCCGCGAAGGCCACCGCCGAGTCGAGCGCCCCGGTGAGATCGTCTGCGATGATGAGGACTCGCGGCATGGCGTCCCTTTCGACCCGTGTTGTAAAGAATATTACATATAGAGAAGCGATGACAAACCCCAAGGAAATTGACGCTTCACACCAATATCAAACAGGATCGGATGAGAAGTTGCAACCTCTTTACCTATAGGTTAACCATCGGGCATCGGAGCAGGCAGGGAGGCCACCATGAGCAAGCCAATCGTCATCACCATGGGGGACCCGTCCGGTGTCGGCGCCGAGGTCACCGTCAAGGCCTTGGCCGACCGCGACGCAGACCTGCGCGCCTCTGCCGTCGTGATCGGCGACCGCGAGACGCTGGAGCGCGCCGCGAAGGTCTCGGGCGTGACGCTGCCGCTGCTGGAGCCCGGCGCCAACGGCGATGGCATCCGCGTCGAGCATGTGGCCGTCGAGGGCCTGCCCGGAGAGTTCGGCGTGCTCAGCCCGGCCTGCGGCGAGGCCTCTTTCCGCTTCATCGAGCGTGCGGTCCAGATGACCACCGCCGGAGATGCCTCCTGCATCGTCACCGCGCCGATCAACAAGGAGGCGCTGAACGCCGCCGGCCACCATTACGATGGCCACACCGGCATGCTGGCGCATCTCACCGGCTCGAAATCGTCGTGGATGCTGCTCGCCTCCGAGCGGCTCAACGTCGTGCATGTCTCGACCCATGTTTCGCTGCGAGACGCCATCGACCGCGCCACGGTCGAGCGGGTGCTGGAGACCATCCGCACCGGCCACCGCCACATGAAGCGGATGGGGCTGGAAAACCCGCGCATCGCTGTCGCGGGGATCAATCCGCATTGCGGCGAGAACGGTCTTTTTGGCACCGAGGACACGCAGTTCCTCGTGCCCGCCGTCGCCGCCGCCAAGGCCGAGGGGATCAATGTCGAGGGGCCGATCTCGGCCGATACGGTCTATCACCGCGCCTATCAGGGCGCTTTCGATCTGGTGATCGCGCAATACCACGATCAGGGCCATATCCCGATCAAGCTGGTGGCCTTCGACACGGCGGTGAACGTCTCGCTGGGGCTGCCGATCGACCGCTGCTCGGTCGACCATGGCACCGCCTTCGACATCGCCGGCACCGGCAAGGCCAACCACGTCAACATGCTCTCGGCGCTCGACTACGCCGCGAAAATGAGCGCCGCGGCGCGCTGAGGGGGAAGACCATGACCAAGGAAGCCTTCGTCGCGCTCGTCACCTGTTTCAACGAGGACGAGACCATCAATTACGAGGCCACCCGCGCGCAGGTGCGCCGACAAGTGGCCGCAGGCAACAACATCATGTGCGCCGGCACCAACGGCGATTTCTCGGCGCTGACCTTCGACGAGAAAGTGCGACTCTGCGGCGAGGTGGTCGACGAGGTTGGCGGCGCCGCGAAGGTGATCGTCAATGCCGGCATGCCCGCCACTTTCGAGACGGTGCTGCTGGCGCGCGAGTTCGACCGCATCGGCGTCGACGGTATCGCGGTGATCACGCCCTTCTTCATTGCCTGCACTCAGGACGGGTTGATCCGGCATTTCTCGACGGTGGCCGATGCCGTGACAACGCCGATCTACCTCTATGACATCCCTGCCCGCACGCAGAACCACATCGAGCCCGAGACCGCGCGCACCCTTGCCGCGCATGGCAATATTGCCGGGATCAAGGACTCGGGCGGCGCGCAGGACACGCTCGAGGCGTATATGGCGGTGGGACAGGACTGCGCGGGCTTCGATGTCTACTCCGGCCCCGATCATCTGGTGCACTGGGCGTTCCAGAACGGTGCCAAGGGGGCGATCTCCGGCCTCGGCAACGTGATGCCCGAGGTGCTGGCCGAGATCGTGCGCTGCTTCAATGCCGGTGACGAGGCTGGCGCAGCCAAAGCGCAGGAGACCTACACCGCCTTCCGCACCGATCTCTACAAGCTTGGCTTCCCGCCAGCGCTGGTGAAGCGGGCGCTGTGGCTGCGCGACAATTCGGTCGGCGCCTCGCGCCAGCCCGCGCTGCTGCCCGATCCCGAGCAGGACAAGGCGATCGACGCCATCCTGCGGCGCTACGGGCTTTGATCCGGTTCCGTTCCGGCGCCCGCTACGAGGCGCCGAAACGGTCTGCACGACCCGCCCGGATCAGGAGACGTGCAGTTCTCTGAGCTTCAGCGACATCACCTCCGCGTCCGCGAGGTAGTCCTTGGTGATGAGCTTCTCGAGCAGCTTGGTGTTGTCAAAGACCATGTCGCGCAGCATGCCGACCGGCGCTGCGGCATGGTGGAACTGCTGTCCCAGCTTGCGGGCGAACTCGACCTGATGGTTCACATAGTCCACCCGCTCGCTCTCGTAACGCGCGAAGGCCTTGCCGACGGCAGCCCGGTCCGACAGATCGCAGCCCCCCAGCGCGCGGCCAAGAAAGTACCCATCCTCGATCGCCATGCCCATGCCATAAGCGGCATAGGGCGAGACCGGATGCACCGCGTCGCCAACGCAAGCCACACGCCCCTTGGTCCACGAGCTCAGCGAGGGACGATTGTAAATCTCCCAGCGGAACACTTGGCTGGAAAAATCGGTGTGCGCCGCGAAGGCCGGCAGCGGCGCCGCAAAATGCGACAGGCGCTCGCGCAGGTGCGCCTCGACGTCTTTGGGCGCACTGGCGTTTTCGCCGGATTTCTCGACGATCCACCACTCCCAGCCTGGCTTGCCCTCGTGCAGCATGGGGAAGTAGCTGGCCTGCACGTCCCGCGCGTGGGTGATCGCACCGGTCGAGCGGTCGAGCCCGCCCCAATCTTCGCACCACGCCAGCCAGACCCGCAGCCCGACGTGAAACAGCCTGGGATCGCCGAAGGCCTGCGCCGAGACCTTCGAGCGGATGCCATCGGCGCCGATCAGCAGATCAGCTTCGACCGGCGCGCCCTCTTCGAACTCGACCCGGATGCCCGCGCCGGTCTCTTCGTAGCCGCTGACCGCGCGCCCGGGCACGATCACCCCTTCGGGCAGCAGGTCTAGCATCTTGCGAAAGGCGGTGGCGCGCAGCACGCCGTAATGCCAGCCGTCGATCCCCAACGCCTTCTCGACCTTCTCGTTGAACGGAAGACGGGCGCGGACCTTGCCCTTGTTGTTGCGGAACTCGACCAGCGTCTTCGAGCCGAAGCTTGGCCCGACGTCGACACCATAGTGCCGCAGTACCGCCAGCACCGGCGAGGACAACAGCACCGCACCGCCCAGCGGCTTGGGTTCGGCGGCCTTTTCAAACACCCGCACGTCATAGCCTTGCCGGAGCATCTCCAGCGCCGCGGAAATTCCGCCGGGACCCGCCCCGGCGATGGCCACACGGCGGCCGGGCCGCCACGCCATGTCAGTCATGATATCCTCCCTCGAAGATCCAGATCGGGCCGCCCCTCCGCCACCCGGCAAGAGCGGCGCGGCCGCCCGGCTCCGGCTTTTCTGTCGCCGAAGCGCGAGCAAAGTTCCATGGATGGCGCGACGGCACCCTACCTGCCGCCGCGCCAGTGGCGTCAGAAGGTGACGCCGAAAGCCACCACGAAGGCTTCCTTCTCGCGGTTGCCGTTGAAGCCGTCGTAGCGTCCGTAGTTCACGTTCATCAGCGCGCTTTGCGAGAGCTTGATCGTCGCCCCGACGAAGCTGTTGAAATAGGTGCTCTCGTCGACGTAGTCGTTGTAGGAATTGACGTACTCATGGTCGAGGCCGAGCCCGACGTAGGGCTGCACCTTGCCGAAGGTTCCGAAGTTGAGCGCCGCGTTGGCGTAGATCGAGCCGTATTGATCCGAGCTTTCGCCGCGCGGGCCTTTCTCGACCTCGCCGAAGGAGTTGGTGGTCTCGTCGAACCACGTCTGCTGCCACGCGGTGCCGATGGTCGGGCGCAGCATCCAGCCTTCGGGCAGCGCCGCGATGTCGGCCTTGGTGAAGGTGCCCACGGCGTCGGCCTGCAGGTAGAGCCGCGAGGCGTCCTGCTCGACCTCAAGCAGGCCAAAGGGCAGTGGGATCTCGGTCTCCGAGCTCTCTTCGAACCAACCGGCGCGCAGGGCAACACCCCAGTTTTCGTTGACCTTTTTCAACAGATCGCCGCGGATTGCATATTGCTCGATCGTCGCTTCACCGTCGGCATGGCGGATGTCGACCTCATTGCGGTCGACCTCGATGCCGATGCCAATCATCAAATCGGTGCTGGGCGCATAAAGGTACTGCGCGCCGAAGCCATGCGCCTCGCTGTCGGACTCGAGCTCGGCCCCGCCATTGCGCGTCGGCCAGCCGTTGGACCAGCGGTTGTTGGACGAAAACCGCAGGTAATGCGCGCTGTCGCTCGGCCCCTTGTTCAGCCGCACCATTGCGCTGAGCGGCGCAAGCATATCGGTGATGCCGTCGCGATAGCCATCCTCGGGGTTTCCGGGCACCTCGGTCAGCGCCGACATGGCCCGGCCAAGCGCGACGCGCGACTGCACGGTGCCGTAGCGCTCGTTCGAGGCCATCGTGCCCAGCAGGCCGGACCGGCCCATGTTGGCCAGCACCCGGATCGACATAGGCGGCATGTTCTGTGCCCCCGCCGGGGGCTGCTGCTGCGCTGTGGCAGGCGTCGAAAGGCACAGAATGGCTGTGCCCAGAGCGAGTGTCGCTTTGAGTTTGAGCATGTGGCTCCTCCCTTGTTGTCTGGCCTCTCCGGCCCGGACGGCGCGCCCTGCCCTGCGTCGGACAGACACGTGCCGGCGCCTGCCGCGCGTCGCGCCAGGCGGTGTCTTGTGCCGAGGCCCGGCGGACGGCGGGCCGCAAGCGGCCACGCCGCGCGCCGGAGCCGCGGATGTGGGGCAACGTGATGCTGTGTGCTGTGCGTTTCGGGCGGTGCGCCGTCAGCGGCGGCTCAGCCCGGCACTGTCCCCGCTATCGCGGGCGGCCTGTGTGTCGCATCCTGTCCTCCCTCCACGCGCGCTGCCTCCCCCGACAGCGCTTCGTCGCGCTTGAGGACAGACCCTAGGCGCCGCACCAGAAAAAAGAAAAATTGATTCTATCTCATGTACCTATTCATGCGGTGAATGTATCCGCATTCGCCGCGGTGATAGGTCAGGCCAGCGCCCCGAGCTGCCGTGGCGGCACGCAGTCGTGGATCAGCTGCCGCAGCCACGCAAGCGCGGGGTCGCGGCTGCGGTGCGACTGCCAGCGGATGCTCTGGCGAAGCGGAGCGAAGTCGAAGGGGGCGGGCTTGATCGACAGCCCGCCATGCGCCAGCTCAGGCTCGGCGAGCCGGCGCTGGATCAGCGCAACCCGGTCGGTGCCACGGATCAGTCCGGGGATCGACGCGAAGACATAGGTCGAGAGCACCTTGGCCGGCGTCACCCCGGCCTGCCGCATGGAGACAGCCGAGAAGCTGTCCTGCCCGGTGAAGGGCTCCATCAGAACATGCGGCGCCTCGGCAAAGCGCTCCGGCGTCATCTCCGCCTGCGCGTGCGGCCCGTCTGCTGCGACCAGCACAACCAGTTCGTCCTCGAAGAGAATCTCATGCTCTTGGCTGCTGGCACCAAGGTAGTCCGGCACGATCAGCAGATCGGCCTCGCCGCGGTCCAGCAACTGGCTCGGCTGCGCGTGCTGCGGGCGCAGGTTGAGCCGCACATTCGGCGCCTCGGCAGCCAACCGGCGCGACAGCCCCGGCCCAAGCACGCTCAGCGAGTAATCAGAGATCACCACATTGAATGTCGCGCTGTCTTCGGACGGGTCGAAGTGCGGGCGGATGCGCGTGGCGCTCTCGACGCGCACCATGATCTCGCGCACCGGCTCCTGCAGGCTCTGCGCCAGCGGCGACAGTTCCATGCCGCGCCCGACCTGCACCAGCAGCGGATCGTCGAAGAAGGTGCGCAGCCGCCCCAGCGCGTTCGACATGGCCGATTGGGTGATGAACATCTCTTCCGCCGCGCGGGTGACGCTGCGGGTCTTCAGCAGAATATCCAGTGCCGCCAAAAGGTTCATGTCGAGCTTGTTGAAACGCATCCGGGTCTCCTCCCCACAAATTCACACGATCAATGTCAGCCATTCATCGAAGCAATTTTCTAAATACCTCTGCCAAAGCTACACGATTGGCAAGCAGGATTCGCACCCGGCCACGTTCGGGTGCTGGCAGACGGAGGAGGCTGACCATGCGCATCATCGGACCCGACTATCTGGTGTTCGGGGTGGACGATCTGGAAGGGTCGAAAACCTATCTCGAGGATTTCGGCCTGAAGCCGGTGCAGCTGGACGACAGCGGCTGGCTTTATGAAACGCTAGACGGCACCGGCGTGATCATTCGCCACCGCGACGACCCCAAGCTGCCCGCGCCGCTGGAAACCAAGAACATGCTGCGCCAGCAGGTCTATGGGGTCGAGGACGCCGAAACGCTCGACGCGATCGAGGCCGAGATGTCGAAGGACCGCCGCGTCACCCGCCTGTCGGACGGCGGGCTGGAGTTCAAAGATGATCTGGGCTTCGAGCTGCGCTTTCAGGTGACCATCCGCCGCGAGCTGTCGATGCCCGCCGAGAAGATCAACGCCCCCGGCGCCCCGGCGCAGCGCGCGGCGAACGAGCTGGGCGTGACCGACGACATGGCCGCCCTGCCCCGCACGCTGAGCCACGTGGTGCTGTTTGTGCCGGACATCGACAAGATGGTCAGCTTCTTCTGCGACCGTCTGGGCTTCGTCATCACCGACGTGCTCTCCGGCGCCGGACCGTTCCTGCGCCCCGCGGCGAATGACGATCATCACACGCACTTCTTCATCCGCACCCCGGCCTACATGCAGGGCTGCGAGCACCTCGCCTTCCACATGGGTGGGCCGACCGAACTGATGGTGGCGGGTGATCGCTTCGTGCGGAAGGGCTACCAGAGCTTCTGGGGTCCGGGCCGGCACAAGTTCGGCTCGAACTGGTTCTGGTACTTCAACAGCCCGCTCGGCTGCCATTTCGAATACGACGCCGACATGGACAAGCACGACGACACATGGGTCGCGCGCGAGGCGCCGAACGGACCCGAGGCGAGCCAGATGTTCCTGCTGCAGTGGCGCGAGAAATGGGCGCCCGGCGGCGGCCCCGAAGGCGGCGCCGGCCCGAAATGAGCCCGCGCCAGCTTCGGCTGTGCCACCGGGACGATATTCCCGAAGGCGCAGCCCGCGGCTTCCTGCCCCTGCCCGGCGCCTCGCGCAACGTCATCGTGGTGAAGCGCGGCGGGCATCTGCATGGGTACATGGATTCCTGCCCGCACTACCGCGGCGGCACGCCCATGGCCTGGCGCAGGGACGCCTACCTCAACGGCGACGGCACGCATCTGGCCTGCCACGCCCACGGGGCACTTTTTGACATCGAGACGGGGGCCTGCGTGTCCGGCCCCTGCCTGGGACGGAAACTGACCCGCGTGCCTCTGACCGAGGCACCGGACGGGTTCATCAGCGTCCCGGCGCAGGTCGCCGGACGCGCAGCACGGGAGGGCTGATCATGGGAGCGGCAAAGAAAGTACTGGTGATCGGCGGCGGTTTTTCCGGCATGTCCGCGGCGATCATGCTGGCACGCGGCGGCATCGAGACCGACCTCGTCGAGATCGACGCCGGCTGGCGCAGCTACGGCGCGGGCATCAGCCTGCATGGCGCAACGCTGCGGGTGTTTGCCGAGCTTGGCATCCTCGATGCGTTCAAGGCCACCGGCGCGGCGACCGATGGGCTGGTGGTGCGGATGCCGCACAATGATCAGGTGCTCGTCACCATTCCCACCCCGCCGATGCCCGGCACCGGCCTTCCCGGCAATGCCGCGATCATGCGCCCGGCGCTGGCGGCGATCCTTGCAGACGCCACCCGCGCCGCGGGCGTTTCGGTGAAGCTTGGCTGCAGCTTCGAGACCATCGCGCAGGACGATGCGGGCGTCGACGTCAGTTTCACCGACGGCACTTCGGCGCGCTACGATGCGGTGATCGGCGCCGACGGGCTGTATTCGAAGACCCGCGCCACGCTGATGCCCGAGGCGCCGCAGCCCGAGTACGTCGGACAGGCGGTCTGGCGCGCAGAGATGGCCACGCCCGAGGGCGTCGAGACGCTCAACATGTGGCTCGGCAAGGGTCTCAAGGTCGGGATCAACCCGGTCTCCGAGGGCCGTTCGTATATGTTCGTCACCGAGGACCGCCCGACCAACGACTGGGTTGGGGAGGCCGATCTGCTGCCGCAGATGACCGCGCTGCTCGATCAGTTCCCCTCGCCGATCCTGACCGGCGTGAAGGCGGGTCTGAGCGCCGACAGCAAGCTGATCTACCGCCCGCTCGAGAAAATGCTGCTGCCGCAGCCGTGGCACGCGGGCCGGGTGATGCTGATCGGTGATGCGGTGCACGCCACCACGCCGCACCTCGGCGCGGGCGCTTGTATCGGCATGGAAGACGGGCTGGTGATCGCCGAGGAACTGCTGCGCGCGGACACCGTGGCCGAGGCCTTCGCCGCGCATGAGGCGCGCCGCTGGGATCGCTGCAGCATGGTGGTCAACAACTCTGCGCGCCTGTCGGAAATCGAGGTGACCGGCGGAGACCAGCAGGAACACAACGCGATCATGGGCCGCTCGATGATGGCCCTCGGCGCACCGGTCTGACCCGGCGCGGCCAAGGCGAGGCCGCAGGAAACATCACGGGCAAAATCACAGGCAAAACCACGGGCAAAATCTGGGGAGCAAGGTCGGCGGGAGGCCGGCCCAGCAGGGAGGAAAACATATGACGGAAACACAACTTCACGCCGGGCCGGTCCCGGCGGCGGGAGAGCTGCGCAAGATCGGCGCCGCGGCGCTGATCGTCGGGCATTGCGCCGGGCTGATCGATCTGGTGGCGCTGCCGGTCTGGGTCGGCGCGCTGATCGCGCGCTTTGGCTTTGGCCCGCGCGAGGCCGGGGCGCTGGTGACGCTGTTCCTGATCGGCGCGGTGATCGCCAGCGTGCTGACCGCGCGCAACTTCAACCGCCTGCCGCGCAAGGCACTGGCGGTGACGGGATACGCGCTCTCGGCGCTGGCCTTCGTGCTGGCCGCCGGGCAGAGCGGCTTCGCGCCGCTGGCGGCCCTGCACTTGCTGGGCGGCACCGCCACCGGCATGGCGCTCAGCCTCGTGCACGGCAGCATGGGCCGCGCCGCCAACCCGCACCGGCTGTTCGCCTTCGCGGGCGCCGGGCTCGGCCTTTTCGGGGTGATCTACATGGGCGCGGTGCCGCAGCTTCTGGCGCTGCACGGCGGACAGGTGCTGTTCTACAGCTTCGGCGCGATCATGGCAGTGGCGGCGCTGGCGATGCTGCTGGCCTTCCCCTCGGTGGCCGGACAGGCCGAAGACGCCCCAAGCCGCGCGCCCTTTGCGGCTGGCGTGCTGGCCGTGATCGCAGGCGTCAGCCTGATGACCTTCAATCAGGCGATGGTGTTTTCCTTCGTAGAGGTCATCGGCACCGCCCGCAACTTCGCGCCGCAGGCCATCGTCGGCACGCTGATCGCGCTCGGCATCGTCAACTTCGTCGGCCCCGCACCGCTGGCCGCGCTTCTGGAAAAGCGCCTCTCGGCGCGCCGCGTCGTGCTGGCCGGGCCGGTGGTGCAGGCCACCCTCGCGCTGGTGCTGACCTTCGCCACGGTGCTGGCCGTCTGGGCCCCGGTCGCGGCGATCTTCGTGGCGGTACAGATCTTCACCCACACCTTCGCCTTCGGCCTGCTGGCGCGCATGGACCGCACCGGCCGCGCCGTGGCTGCAACCCCGGCGATGCTGATGACCGGCTCGGCGCTCGGCCCGATCATCGGCGGCATCCTTATGGAGAGCTTCGGCATCGGCGCGCTCGGCGTGACCGCGGTGATCGTCGCGGCGCTTTCCGTCACCTGCTTTGCCCGCGGCACCCGCGCGCAAGACTGACCAAGACCAAGAGGGCCTGCCGCCTTGGCGGGCCCGAGACTGAGGAGGAGACCCAATCATGATCAAACGTACAGCAACCGCGCTGGCCCTTGCCGCGCTGACCGCGTTGCCTGCAATGGCCGAGACCACCTTCACCGTGCTCGGCAGCGGCGGCGGCCCGATCGCCCGCCCCGACCGCTCGCAGCCCGCCAACCTGCTGCAGGTCAATGGCCGCAACATCGTGGTCGACGCCGGCGACGGCCTGTCGATCCGTCTCGCAGCGAAACGCGTGCGGATGGGCGGCGTCGACGAGGTGCTGCTCAGCCACCTGCATTTCGACCACGCGGGCGGGCTGCTGGCGGTACTCGGCCAGCGCTTTCAGACCAACCCAGCGAAGCCGGTGATGATCTACGGCCCGCCGGGCACCGCCGCGCTGGTCAACGGCATTGTCGAGGGCATGGGGCCGGCTATGGAAGCCGCCTACGGCATGGAGGATGCCGAGATCATGACCCCCGAGCAGCTGGTGCAGGTGCAGGAAATCCGCGACGGCGACACGCTGCAACTGGGCGACGTGAAGGTGACCGCGGCGAAGAACTCGCACTACAGCTTTGCCCATGGGTCCGACCTCGAGGCCAAATACGAGTCGCTTTCCTTCCGCTTCGACACACCTGACCGCTCGATCGTCTACACCGGCGACACTGGCTGGTCCGAGGCGGTGATTGAGCTGGCGCGGGACGCCGATCTGCTGGTCACCGAACTGATCGACCTGCCCTCGGTGATGGAAAACGTGCGCAAAACCGCGCCCGAGCACCTGATCGAAGAGATCGAGTGGCACCTTGCAGAGCACCACGTCAGCCCCGAGCAGATCGGCCGCATGGCCGCAGAGGCGGGCGTGCAGAAGGTCGTCGCCACACACCTTGTGGCCGGCGCCCGCATCACCCCCGAGCAGACCGAGAGCTGGGCCGAGCTGATCCGCGCCGGCTTCGATGGCGAGATCGTCATCGCCGAGGACCTGCAGGACTTCTGACACGGCCCCGGGCATTCACCGCGTGAATGCCCGGGATCACACCTTTCCATTTTCCGAATGCGCGGGCCCCGAATACCTCTCGGCCCCAAGGGCGACGCGCCCGCTCACTCCGACGATCCAAGGAGCCTCCCCATGGCGATGTTCAACTACTTCCCCAACTATGTCTGGAACCTCACGGTCTCTATCGCGCTCGCCTCCGGCGGCGAGATCGGCGAGATCATGGACATGTGCCAGCCGCTGCTTGAGAAGGCGAAGAACGGCGAGGACGCGGGCACCAAGGAATTCATGGTCGAATGGGTGCGCGTCGCCGACAAGCTGACCGCGATCGCAGAGGAAGAAGAGGCGGAGGGCAAGCTGTTCTCCGCAGGTGCCAAGCGCAAGCGCGCGGCGCTCTACTACATCCTTGCAGAGCGCATGCAGGGTCAGGGCGATCCCGAGCGCATGGTGACCTACAAGAAGGGGCTCGAGAACTTTCTTAAGGGCACGCAGCAGTCCGGCGATAACGTGCAGCGCTTCGAGGTCGCCTATGGCGACAAGGTGATCCCGGTGCTCTACACCCCGGCGCAGGGCGTCGAGGGCCCCGCCCCTGCGGTGGTCTACCTCAACGGTCTCGATAGCTGCAAAGAGCTGCTCTACTGGTCGTTCCTGCCGCACGAACTGGCCAAGCGCGGCATCGCCACGCTCTGCGTCGACCAGCCCGGCACCGGCGAGAGCCTGCGCCTGCAGGACCTGCCGGCGCATTACGACAGCGAAACATGGGGCACCCCGATCTACGAATGGCTTGCCGCGCGCGAGGATGTGGACGCGGAGCGTATCGGCATCACCGGCATCTCGCTCGGCGGCTATTACGCGCCGCGGGTCTGCGCCAACGAGCCGCGCTATGCCTCCGGTGCGGTCTGGGGCGCCAACCACAACTGGGCCGAGGTGCAGCAAAAGCGCCTCAAGCGCGAGGGCGAGAACCCGGTGCCGCACTATTGGAACCACGTCATGTGGGTGTTCGGCGCCGACGACATGGACACGTTCCTCGCCAAGGCCGAGGGTTTCTGCCTCGACGGCCAGATGGAAAAGATCAAGGTGCCCTTCCTCGTCACCCATGGCGCGAATGACCGGCAGATCGCGCTGGATTACGCGCATCAGTCCTACGACCAGTTGGTCAACGCGCCGCGCCGCGAGCTGAAGATCTTCACCGATCGCGAGGGCGGGGTTGAGCATGTGGGCGCCGACAACATGACCTACGGCCGCAACTACATCGCCGATTGGTTCGCCGAGACGCTTGGCGGACGGCTGAGCGCCCAGACAGTGGCGGAGGGCTGAGATGCGCTTCGCCACCCTGCCCGACGGCAGCCGCGACGGGCGGCTGCACCTCGTCAGCCGCGACAACGCGCGCTGCATCCCCGCCGAGGGGGTGCAGACGCTGCTGGCCCTTATGGACGATTGGGACGGCCATGCGCTCGCGCTCGAGGCGCAATACGCCACGCTGAACGCGGGCGGCGGTGCGCCCTTCGATCCCGCCGCCGCGCGCGCCCCCCTGCCCCGCGCGTGGCAATGGCTCGACGGATCGGCCTACGACAGCCACGGCGATCTGATGCAGAAGGTCTTTGGCCTCGATCCCAACCCCAAGGGGCGGCCCTTGATGTATCAGGGCATGTCCGACCGCTTTTATGGTCCCACCGCCGATATTCCGCTGCCGTCCGAAGAGGACGGCATCGATTTCGAGGGCGAGTTCGGGGTGATCTGCGACTCTGTGCCCATGGGCAGCACGCCGGCCGAGGCCGCCGCGCGGATCCGGCTGGTGGTGCAGATCAACGACTGGTCGCTGCGCCGCCTCGCCCCGATCGAGATGAAGACCGGCTTTGGCTGGGTGCAGGCCAAGCCTGCCTGCGCCATTGCGCCTGTTGCCCTCACCCCCGATGAGCTGGGCGACGCGTGGCGCGATGCGCGGGTCGATCTGCCGCTGACCGTCACGCTCAACGGTGCCCCCTTCGGCCATGCCGAGGGCTACCCGATGAGCTACGGTTTTGACGAATTGCTCGCCCATGCCGCGCATTCGCGCGATCTGGTGGCTGGAACCGTGCTCGGCTCTGGCACCGTGTCGAACGAGAATTACCGCGAGGTCGGCTCGTCCTGCCTTGCCGAGCGCCGGGCGATCGAACTGCTCGACGAGGGCGCGCCGCGCACGCCTTTCATGGGCTTCGGCGACCGCGTCGCCATGGAGTGCCGCAGCCGCGACCGGGCGCCGCTCTTTGGGGCCATCGACCAGAAGGTGATCAAAGGAGGACGCAGATGAGCCGCAGGATCATCGACCTTTCGGTCACGCTTACAGACGAGGTGCCCGCCGACCCGCCCGGCATGGGGCCGCGCATCGAGTACATGGAGCACTCCGGCGGCGCGCGCGAATACCAACAGATGTTCGGCATCCCCGTGGAGCACCAGCTTGACGGTGCCGGCGCAGCGGCGGAACGCCTCACTCTGACCACCCACAACGGCACGCATCTCGACGCGCCGTGGCACTACCACCCGACAATGAACAAGGGCGAGCGGGCGATCACCATCGACGAGGTGCCGCTGGAGTGGTGCATGGGGCCGGGCGTGAAGCTCGACTTCCGCGAGGTGCCCGACGGCCACGTTGTCACCGCCGCCGAGATGGAGGCGGAGTTCGCCCGCATCGGCCATGATCTGCAACCGGGCGACATCGTGCTGGTCAACACCCGTGCCGGCGCGCTCTACGGCCAGCCCGGCTATGTGGCGGCGGGCTGTGGCATTGGCCGCGAGGCGACGCTCTGGTTGGCCGAGCGCGGCATGAAGGTCTGCGGCACCGACGCGTGGAGCTGGGATGCTCCGCTGAAGGCGGTGGCGGAAAAAGCCAAGGCGACCGGCCAGTGGGACCTGTTCTGGGAAGGCCACAAGGCCGGGGCCGAGACGGTCTATTGCCACATGGAGAAACTCGCCAATCTCGACCAGCTACCCGACACCGGCTTCGAGGTCATGTGCTTTCCGGTCAAGGTCGCCCGCGGCTCGGCAGGCTGGTGCCGCCCGGTGGCCATCCTCGCGGACTGAGGTCCGCGCCTCCCGGGAAGGCCGGCGCTGTGGGGGGCGCCGGCCTTTTTCTTTGCCCAAGTTGCTTTGCCTAAGGACCGCGCCAGCGACGATCCGAGAGCGAACCACCGCCAACGTCGCGCCTAGATGTCATGTTGGTCCAGAAACTCGCGAACGGTCTGCATGCAGGTGCGCCAAGCGGGCTCATAGTCGACAAGCACGTGATTGCGGCTGTCGAGCGGCACAAAATGCGCGTCGGGGATGCCCGAGGCCAGCGCCCGGCCCATATCGAGCGGAATGCGCATGTCGTCCTTGGAGTGCAGCACGATCGTCGGCGCGCGCACCTCTCCCAGACGGTGTCGCACGTCGATCTCGCCGAAGGCGTCCTGAAACCGCGCGGCGTTGCCCGGCGAGGTGGTCAGCCGCTGGAACTCGTCGAACCACGCCAGTTCCTCTGGCCCCGCGTCGGGCATGAAGGTCTGCGAGAAGATGTGCCGGTAGGCCGGATTGTCGGTGCCCCAGCCCAGTTCGGTCAGCGCCCGCACCGCTTCGCGCCGAGCTTTCTCTTCCTCGCTGACCATGTGGCGCCAGCCCGCAGCATACCCCCCGACGAGGATCAGCCCCGAGACCCGCTCGGGGTGGCGCACGGCATATTCGACGCAGACCGCCGCCCCCTGCGAGATCCCCAGCAGCGGGAAGCGCTCAAGCTCCAGCTTGTCGGCCACCACCTCGAGGTCTTCGACGAAGGCGTCGAACCCGAGGTCGGCCACGTCCCAGTCCGACAAGCCGCAGCCACGCTCGTCGTAGCGCACGAACCTGCGCCTGCTGGCGATCTCGGCAAAGCACTTGCCCCAGATCGGGCTGGTCCAGTCGAACTCGAGATGCGTCAGCCAGTTCGCCGCCTTGAGCAGCGGCGGGCCAGAGCCAAGCGTGGCATAGGCGATCTTCGTGCCGTCGGGGGCTTCGCAGAAGGCGATGCGCTGGCTGCGTAGCCCCGAGGCGCCACCGGCAGCGGGCGCCTCCGAGCCGCCGCTGGCGGGGCCGGACGAGGCGTCTCGCGCAGCTGGCAGTCCGCTTTCGGAACCTGCTTCGGGGTCCGCGTCGCGCCACAGGCGCGTCCATTTCTGCGCTGAGAGCGCTGGCAACTCGGGATGGGCGACGAGACGGCGCAGCACCTCGACGCGGGCAATTCGCACGTCTTCGCGCTCGGCCTCCAGCCACGACCGGAAGCCGGCATCCCCGGCGCCGTCCAACCCGTCGAGCAGGATCGGCGACAGCGCCAGAGCCATGTCCTCAAGTTCGGCCACATCAAGCTCGGCGTCGCTGCGCAGCCGGGCGTAGACCTCGTGCAAATCGACCTCCGCCGCCTCGGCGTCGAAGCGCACCCGCTCGCGGTCCGACAGGATGCGGCGCCGGTCGGGCGTGTCGACGACCGGGCGCAGTTTGGTCAACGACCAGCGCAGCGCCGCCTTTGGATCGTCGGGCAGATCCCACAGCAATTCGCACAGACGCTCGCGCCGATGCGGGCGTCCGGTGGCCACGAGAAACCCGAGCAGCGCCCGCGCCTTGCGCGATGACGGCAGCGCAATGTCCGCGCCGCCGCAGCGCACCCGCAGTTCGCCGAGCAGAGAAACCTGCAAACGGTCGCTCGGCGACGTGGCGTCCTCTGGGCGGTCGTGCGGCCCCATCAGGTCTCCGGACAGATGTAAGAAAGCGCGGATCGAAATTGCGCTTCATCCTGAGCCAATGCCCCCCGAGCTGTCCAGCGTTCTGAGCGGCCCCCACGGCCGCCTAGCGGGCAAAACGCACCGGCAAATACAACGTGACGTTGCGGCAATTTCCACGCCGATGACAACGCTGGTGACAACGCTCTGCCCCGATACCCCTGCAGCACCCGCCACGGCTCAGCGAGCGTGAAATTTCCGGCGGGCCTGCTGAATTGGAGTACCACGATGATTGAAGACACGACCCTGCACAAGCTTGGCTGTCCGGTGATCGATCCGCGCAGCCTGCAGCGCGACACACACGCCCGCCTTGCGGCACTGCGCGCCGAACACCCGCTGGTGCAGATCGGCGACGGCCAGTTTCTCGTCCTGCGCGCCGATGATGTGCTGCCGCTGCTGAACGATCCGCGCACACGGCAGATCAGCGGGGATCAGTATATTGCCCTCAACCGGGTGCCCGACGGGCTGACCGCGCGGCTGCAAGCCGAGTTCTTCCTGTTCGCCGACACCCAAGACCACCGCCGCAAGCGCGGGCTCTTCGCCCGTGCCTTCGCGCACAAAGAGATCGAAGCGCGTCGCCCCGCAGTGCGGGACACGGCGCGGCGCATCTTGGCACGCCTGCCCCGCGGCGAAAGTCTGGATTTCAGCGCTGCGGTGGCGGCGCGGGTTCCCGCCGAAGCCGTGGCCGCGATCCTTGGCCTGCCCGACGCCGACGCGCCGCACCTTGCGGCCTTGGTCGGTGAGGTCGCCAGCGCGATCTCTCCAATCTATCCGCGTGAGCGTCATGCGCAGATCGAAGACGCCACCGAGGCGCTTTACTTCTATGTCGAGCGGCAGCTGCAGGCACGGATCATCCAGCCCCGGGCCGACGTCCTGAGCCAGCTTGTGAAAGCCTGGCGCGCCGAGCCGGACATTTCAGCCGAATGCCTGATCTTCCAGATCATGGGGGTGCTGATCGCCGGGGTCGACACCACCCGCACGGCGCTGGCGCGCGGCACCGCGATGCTGCTGGAACGGCCACGCGACTGGGCCGCGCTGTGCAAGGACCCGGCGCTGATCCCCGGCGCCGTGGCAGAGGTGCTGCGCTTTGATCCGCCGGTGGGCTCGGTAACACGGGTGGTCGCCGAACCGCTCGAGATTGGCGGAACGCTGCTCGCCAAAGACTGCGCGCTGCGGCTGTCGCTGCTCTCGGCGCTGCGTGATCCGGCGCTGCACCATGCGCCCGAGGCATTCGATATCCGCCGCCGCGATCACCCCCGGCTGCACCCGGTGTTCGGACATGGGCCGCACCGCTGCCTTGGCGAAAGGCTGGCGCGGATCGAGATGGAAGAGACCTTCGCAGCGCTGATGGCGGAGGCGCCGTTCACCGAGTTGCTGCTGAGCCCCCGGCTGGAAGGCTTTGGCGGGCTGCGCCGGGCCACACCGATGCGGGTGCGCCTGTCATGAGCTTCGATCTTGCCCCACAGGCTGCCCTACAGGCGGCGCAGACCGCGCCACGGATGCAGATGGGATGTCTCGCCGCGGGCGACGTGCTGATCGTCTCGCTGAGCGGCTGCATCGATGCGTCTTCGACCGGCCCGCTGTGCGATGCGCTGGTGGCGCATGTCCGGTCCGGCTGGCGGCGCATGGTGATCGAACTGACGCCGCAGACACAGCTCACCCGGCCAGGACTGCGCGGCCTCGTGGTCGCTGCCAAGCTGCTGCAAGCCCGGCAGGGGGACATGCGCATCTGCGGCGCGACCGCCGAGACCGAAGCCTTCGGCAAACGCGAGAGCTTTCGCCATTTGCTGCGCTTCGCCCCCGATCGCAGCGCCGCCCTGACGAGCATTTCCGCCGCCGCGCCAGAGCGCCGCGGCACCTCCAGCGATTTCAAAAAGGAGATTCGAAAATGATGACGACGTATTTCTTCACCGCCTTCACCCAGCAAAGCCAGTGGAGCGTGCGCCGCGGCACGCGCGCGAAGAAGGCCGCGGGCTGGCTGAGCAGGCTGCGCAGGTCTTGGGTTGCCCGATCCCAGTATCGCCACCTCGAAGATCTGCCGGACTACCTGCTCGACGATATCGGCCTCACACGCGGTGACATCGCAAGGGCGCGCCGCGGCGAGTTTCCCTACTGACCCTGTCTTTGTCGAAGCCCTCGCCCGCTCCGGAGCAAAGCTCTCCGGGGCGGGTTCAACGCACCCCGCCTATGGCGTTGCCCCCGAAACCACCCGGAGGCACCAGACAGCCCACCGCCCCGGTGCGCCGCGCTCAGATCATTTCGATGCGCACCGGGTAGGTGCCTTTGTGCAGCAGCGGTGCCAAGTCGCCCTCGATATGGCCCAGCCGGATCAGATCATCGCGGAACGTATAATCGTCGTGGAACAGCGCAAGGTTGCCCCAGCCGAGGAAATAGCACAGATCGCCCGGCGTCTCGTCGCTGAACGCATCGAAGCCGCCTTCGTCCAATCGGCGCGGCAGGTGCACGATCTTCTCGTTGGTAGAGAGATCTTCGATCTCCAGTTGCAGCGGCAGCATCGAGATTAGGTCGCGGGTCGTGGGGGTGTCGAAGAGCCGGTAGGTCACCGTCTGGTCATCTAAGCTGCAGCGCATCCGCATGGACCGGGCCAGCGCGGCGGCCGGGACACAAAGCGTTGCGGCGGCGCCCTGAAGGAAGCTGCGGCGGCTCGGGTATCTCGGACATTTCATGCGGTTGGCTCTCCGAGAGCGCCTTCGGCTTCAGAAGAGAGTGGCCGTCACTGGGCAGCAACTAAGATATGCCCCGGTTGATGGCGGTCACGGGGTCCGCAGCGCAGGCGCAGCCACAGCGAAGACGCCGTGGCTGCTGACGCCAAGCGCAAGTAACCGGTGATCCTCAAGCGGGATGACCACATCGATCGCTATGATCAGGCCGAATTGCCCCCTCAACACGCTCGGAGCGTGCCCACCGGCCCGCTTGGGTCGTCCTGCGGCGCTTTTTGCCACGAGGCGGATATGTCACCTGTAGAGCAGCACCGGAACTTTCACCGACTGGATCATCGCAGTTGTGGTGGAGCCGATGATCAGGTGGCGCACACGGCTGTGTCCGTACGCCCCCATGACCAGCAGATCAAACCCCGCGTTCGCCACCACTCCCTTCAAGGCCGCCTCCGGTTCTCCGGACGCGACCTGCGTCGAGACCGACAGATTTGCCGACCGCAAGCGCGCGGCACCTTCATCTGCGATCTTCTGTGCGCCAGCCTCGTCAGCGCCGACGCAGAGGACACAGACTTCCAGACCCGCAAACACCGGACTTGCCGATATCCGCTCGATGGCCACCTTGGCGCTGGGGCTGCCGTCATAGGCCACGAGGACTTTCGAGATCGGCCTGAACTCCCGCGAGGCGACGAACACCGGAACCCGCGACGTCCGTACGATGCGTTCCAGATTGGAGCCAAGATGCCCTGACGCAAAGTCCGCACCTTCCCCCCGCTTGCCGATGGTGATGGCGCGAATGTCGTCCGACACCGCGCCCACGGCCTCCAGCAGATCCCCTTTGCGCAGGCGCAGGTTCACCTCTCCCACGCCGTCGGCTTCGAGAATTTCTCTGGCGTCTTCCAGAATTGCGTGCCCTTTGGCCTGCGCCAGCTTGGCGCGCTGCGCGTCCATCGCGGCAAGCTCTTCCAGCAGCGCGCTGCGCGCGCCGAGGCGAAGCGCTCCCGACAGATCGCGAGACGCGCTGCCCTCGCGGCGCCCGAGCACATGCATCGCCTCGATTTTGGCGCCGAGCCTTCCGGCGATCCATGCGGTGTGATGGCAGACGCTCTCGGAATAGGCCGATCCGTCCAGAAGTGCGAGTATCTTGTCCATGGCGTCCTCCCTTAGTGCCCGGTCAGCGCGTCCATTGCGCCGGGCTTGTCGTGAATGGCCAGTTTGTCGACCAGCGTTTCCGAGGCGGCGTTCATCCCGACGACTTCGACGTCGGCCCCCTCGCGGCGGAACTTCAGGATCGCCATGTCGAGCGCCTGCACCGAGCTGATGTCCCAGATATGGGCACGGCTGACATCGATCCGCACTTGCTCTGGCGCCTCTCCGAAGTCGAAGGCATTGGCAAAATCCTCGGTCGAGCCATAGAACAACTGCCCCTCCAGCGTATAGGTCCGTACGCGGCCACCGGCTGACAGCGTTGACGTGACACGGAAAAGCTGCGCGATCTTAGCCGCAAAGAAGATGCCCGACAGCAGCACGCCCACGAGCACACCAATGGCGAGGTTGTGCGTATAAACCACGGTGACGACCGTCGCGATCATCACGATTGAGGACGAGCGCGGATGCACCCGCAGCGCCTTGATCGAGGACCACGAGAACGTGCCGATCGAGACCATGATCATGATCGCCACCAGCGCGGGCATCGGGATCCGCGCCACAAGATCGCCCAAGCCCACCACGAGGATCAGCAGCACAGTGCCTGCGGTGAAGGCCGAGAGCCGCCCACGACCGCCGGATTTCACGTTGATGATCGACTGGCCGATCATCGCGCAGCCCGCCATACCGCCGATAAAGCCGGTGCAACTGTTGGCGATCCCCTGTCCGATGCACTCTTGGTTGCGGTCCGAGCGTGTGTCAGTGAGCTCGTCGACGATGTTCTGCGTCATCAGGCTTTCCAGCAGGCCGACCACGGCCACCGCCGCCGCGTATGGGAAGATGATCACCAAGGTCTCGAAGGTCAGCGGGATCTGCGGGATCAGGAACACCGGCAGCGTGTCGGGCAGCTCGCCCATATCGCCCACGGTGCGCACATCCCAGCCCATGACCACGACAAGGGCGGTCAGCACGACGATGGTCACCAGCGGCGAAGGCACCGCGGTGGTGAGGCGCGGGAACAGGTAGATGATCGCGAGCCCCGCAGCCACCAGCACATAGGTCAGCCAAGTGACGCCCGCGTTGGACGGATCGAGTTCCGGCAGTTGCGCCATGAAGATCAGGATCGCCAGTGCATTGACGAAACCGGTCATCACGGATTTCGACACGTATCGCATGAAGCGCCCGAGCTTCAGCAGCCCGGCACCAATCTGCAGCAGGCCGGCCAGCACGGTGGCTGCCAGCAGGTATTCCAGCCCGTGCTCGCGCACCAGCGTGACCATCAGCACGGCGGTCGCCGCGGTGGCCGCCGAGATCATGCCGGGCCGCCCGCCGGTGAAGGCGATCAGAACGGCGATCGAGAACGAGGCGTAGAGGCCCACCTTTGGGTCCACCCCGGCGATGATGGAAAAGGCGATGGCCTCGGGGATCAGCGCCAACGCGACGACGATACCAGCGAGCAGGTCGCCGCGGATGTTACCGAACCATTGCTGTCGGTAGTCGGAAAATGAGATCATGTTGATAGTCCAATACCCTGTGTCGGGTCGTCTCTGTCAGGACGCTCCGTCAGTTCAGTTTGGGCTTTTGAGAGGTTATCCGGCGGATCAGCGGCCGGAAGAGCCATCCGGGCTTTCACCGGATCCTTACGCTATCGCACTGCGTAAACCCGAT
Source organism: Salipiger sp. ABF4_146 (assembly GCF_056161345.1). NCBI lineage: Bacteria > Pseudomonadati > Pseudomonadota > Alphaproteobacteria > Rhodobacterales > Roseobacteraceae > Salipiger > Salipiger sp. ABF4_146. The sequence continues at coordinate 225,235 of NZ_JBSWYX010000008.1, forward strand.
CATCCAGCGTTTTTCAAGCCGAAAGGCAATGACGCCCAATTGCCGAGCGACTCAGGCACAGGACCGCGGACCAAGCTGATGTGACTGCCTTTGCCCCATCTGCGGACGTCCGCCGCGTCGGTTCGGTCCCAACGCAGATCGCTGCAGGCCGGCACCGCTCGACACGAGCACCGCGTGAAAAGCGTTCGTGAAGCCAGCAAGTTGAGGCGGACACATCGCCAAATCGCACATGTGCTCCGCGTCGCTTCGGCAGGCCAGACGAGCGGCTGTCGGTGCACGCAGTCATCTTCATTTCAGCCCGTCCAAGAAAATGATTGCAGCCCTGACTCATTCCGTCATTATTTGACTGATCAATCAATAACCAACCAACACCACCACGGGAGACCTTCATGAATTTCCGCACAGCGATTTCCGCCATCGCGCTGAGCAGCTTCAGCGCCGCCGCAGCCTATGCACAATGCGACTCGGTTTCGATGTCCGATGTCGGCTGGACCGACATCACCACCACCACCGCGACGGCCAAGCATGTCCTCGAAGGCCTTGGCTACGATGTCGACGTGAAGGTTCTTTCGGTGCCCGTGACCTTCGCCTCGCTTGAAAACGACGACGTGGACGTGTTCCTTGGCAACTGGATGCCAGCGCAGAATGGTGCCATCCAACCCTATCTCGACAGTGGCGCGATCGAACAGATCAACGTCAATCTCGAGGGCACGAAGTACACACTGGCCACGCCCGCCTACGCCTATGACGCCGGGCTGCAAAGCTACGCTGACATCGCCAAGTTCGAAGATGAACTCGACGGCAAGATCTACGGCATCGAGCCGGGCAACGAGGGCAACGCCTATCTCGTCAGCCTGACCGAAGAGGACACGTTCGGCCTAGGCAACTTCGACGTGGTCGAAAGCTCGGAACAGGGGATGCTGGCGCAGGTCTCGCGCTTTTACAAAAATGAAGAGCCGGTCGTCTTCCTTGGCTGGGAGCCGCACCCGATGAACGCCAACTTCGAGCTGAAGTACCTGCCGGGCGGCGAGGATTTCTTCGGCGGCGAGGGCGTGGTCCACACGGTGACCCGCAAGGGCTTTTCCGAAGAGTGCCCCAACCTCGGCGCGCTTTTCGCGAACATGGATTTCACCCTCGACATGGAAAACAAGATCATGGGCGAAATCCTTGACGATGGCGCCAATCCCGAGGAGGCGACCGGGGTGTGGCTCAAGGAGAACATCGACGTTCTCGACAGCTGGCTCGACGGCGTGACCACCGTAGATGGCGGCGATGCCGTCGCCGCGGTGAAGGCCAGCCTCGGCATGTGATCCAAGCGCACAGCCTGCGGACCGGCGCCGCGGGCTGTGACCAACGCACCCGGCATCGGCCCGGATATTGGCCTAGGTATTGGCCAAGCGAAGAGCCCGCAGCCACGCCCGGCTGTCGCGCCGCTCAACGCTGCGGGGCGGTCAGCCTCTTTCCCATCACGGGGCTCCTGCCGGGACACCGGTAAGAAGAGCGCCCGGCTTTGCCCCCGCCCTCGCCTTCAGCGCAACGCCCAAAGCGCGGCCCTGCCGTCCTTGGCCGGCCGCCGGCTCAGTCGCTTTGCGCGACGGGACATTCGCGGAAGATCCGCGCCGGGCAGGTAGCACAGATGTCGGCATCGAGATGCGGCACGATCTCGGCGATCGCGTCGCGCTTGGACAGATGGATATGCTCGCGCCCCAATTCCTTGACCATGCGAAAGCGCGCCAGCTTGTTCAGGGTGCGCAGGCTGGCCACTTTCAGATGGAAACTCCCGCCCAGTTCACGCCGCAGCCGCGCCTCTTCGACCAGCATCTCGGCGGCTGGCAGATCCACCTCACCGCTGGCGTGCGACAGGAAGAGCATGTGCTTTTGCGAGGGCCGCTCGGTGCGGAACCGGTGAAAATCGCGGCGGGTTGCCTCGACCGTGCCAAAGTAGAGCGGCCCGTCCATCATCGTGATGACCAGTTGCGGACATTCCTTCAGATCGTAGAGCCGTGCCGAGCGCATCGTTCGGCTCGGTGCTGCGGGATCTGGCGACAGCACGGTGATCACCGGCTGCGCGATCCGCATCAGAAACAGCGCCAGAGACAGCCCGACCCCGGCATAGATCGCGATCTCAAGATCGAAGACGATGGTGGAGAAGAACGTGACCCCGGCGATCAGCGTCTCGGACAGAGAGTAGCGCAGGATGTGGTAGATCTCGCCGAAATTGACCAGCCGCCACGCCACCAGCAGGATGACGCCCGCCAGCCCCGCGATGGGCACCTGCGCAAACAGCGGTGCGATGGCAAGCAGGATCACAAGCAAGAACAGCGCCGAGAAGACCGCCGCAAGCGGCGTGCGGGCACCGCTCTCTTGGTTGACCGCCGAGCGGGTGAAAGAGGCCGAGGACGGGTAGGCCTGAAAGAAGGTCCCGACGACATTCGAGGCGCCCTGCCCGAGGAACTCCCGGTTGCCGCTCAGCATCTGCCCCGAGCGCGAGGCCATGGCACGGGCAATTGACACCGCCTCGAGCAGCCCGACGAAGGCCACCGCAAAGGCGCCCGACACGATCTCGCCAAGGAAATCCGGTGCCAGATTGGGCATGACGAATTGCGGCACCACGCTGTCGATGGCCCCGACGGTCGCCAGCGATGTGCCGGAGCGGGAGAAGGCCAGACCAACCAGCGTCGCCATGATCAAGGCCAGCAGATAGTGTGGCAGCCGCCGCGAGATCTTGCGCGCGATCACCGAAGTCGCGATCGCGCTCAGCCCGACCGCCACCGAGGCAAGATTTGCCTCGGGCCATGTCGCAAGCAGGCCCGACACGAACGCCGCCGGATCTTCGGGCCGCGGCAGTTCGATGCCAAGCAGCGCGCTGACCTGGCTCGCGGCGATCAGCAGCGCCGCCCCCGCGATGAAGCCGGTCATGACCGAGTGCGAGACGAAATCCACCAATGTGCCGAGCCGGAGCACCCCCATCGCAAGCTGGAACACCCCCACGAGAAACGCCATGGAGATCGCCGCCGAGATGAACTCCGGAGAGCCCGGAGCGAACTCTCCCGCCAGCGTTCCGAAGACCAGCGCAGACAGCGCCGTGGTGGCCCCTGAAACCGCCTGCCAACTCGATCCTAACAAGGCAGCGACGATGGTCGGGATGATCGAGGTATAGAACCCGTATTCTGGCGGCAGCCCAGCGATCGCGGCAAAGGCCACGCCCTGCGGCAGCACCAGCGTCGCGCCGGTCAGCCCTGCCAGAAGGTCGGCACGTAGGGTCTTGCCATCGACCAGCGCAAACCAGTCGGGCCGCGAGAGCATATCGCGACGCAGGTTGCGCAGCGCCGCGCGCAACTGTGAGCCGGGGCTATGGCTGAACGTCCCGGTTTCGGCGGAATCCAAGGTCTCCAGGTCGGCTCCGGTGGTGCGCCAGTGGTCCATGAATCCCTCGCAAACGGCACATCGAATCTCCCGGTCGACTACGGCGGCGACTGGCAAAGCACAAGCAGGCTCTCACCCCAAGCCAGCCCGTCTGCGGTGGTCCCACCACGATGCCTGAGTCCTGCAGTGTCGTGGCGAAATGGAGGGCCACGGAATGGCTGGCCAGCAGCAAGAGGCGACCGTCATCACCACGCAGCAGCGGCGGGCCAAGGTCTGCATGGCAATGGCCTGTCGATGCGTGAAGGTCTACCGATTGGTGCAGTTTTCGGCGGCGATCGGGTGTCTCGATGAGATCGGGCTTTTGATGCCAGCTGCCCGGATGGATGCGCCCGGTGACCTTATCCACGCCAACCAATCGCCCACCCGAGCCTACGCCGGCGCGGGCACGGCCACCTCGGTGATCCGGTACTGCTCGAGGTGCTCGAGCCGCGATGCAGCCTCGGCGTCGAGGATCACCGTCACAGCCCGGTGAAACTGCAGCACCGAGGCCGGGCACATGGCGCTGACCGGACCCTCGATCATCGCCGACACCGCTTCGGCCTTCGCGGCGCCGGTCGCCAGAACCACGATCCGGCGGGCCTCCATGATGGTGCCGATGCCCATGGTCACCGCGCTGTCAGGCTGCGCCTCGCCGTCGGCGAAGAACCGGCTGTTGGCCTTCATCGTGCTGGGTGCCAGGGCCGTCTCACGGGTGCGCGAGGCCAGCGACGACACTGGCTCGTTGAACCCGATGTGCCCGTTGCGCCCCAGGCCAAGCAGTTGCAGATCGACCGGCCCATGCGCGGCGAGCGCGCGTTCGAAGGCCTCGGCCGCGGTCGCAGGCGCGATGTCGCCGCGCGGCACATGCGTGCGGCTGCGGTCGATGTCCACATGCGCGAAGAGGTGTTCCTCCATATAGCGCCGGTAGCTCTGCGGATGCTCTGGCGGCAGGCCGACGTATTCGTCGAGGTTGAAGGTGGTCGCGCCGGCGAAGCTGAGCGCGCCAGCGCGATGCCGCGCGATCAGGTCGCGGTAGACCGGCTCCATCGTACCGCCGGTGGCCAGCCCCAGGACAGCTTGCGGCTGCGCCGACAGGCACTCGGCCAGCAGCGCCGCCGCCTCTGCCGCGGCGGCCTCGGGGCTTGCGTGCACCCTCACCCGCATCAGATCACCAGATCGAGTTGCTCGGGGTCGACCCGGCGCTCGAAGGCGCGACCGTCCTGCGCAAAGAGATGCGCATCGGCCGGATCAAAGCCCACGTCGAGCGAGCCACCGAGCGCCACCGGAACCGTGCCCGGCGCGACGACACAAACCTCGGCACCTGCGGTGTCTTTTGCGTAGATCACCGTCTGGTTGCCGAGCCGTTCGACCACTTCGGGCACCAGCGGCACGCGCGCGGCGGTGCCGGTCTCGCCCGGACGCAGGTCGTCAGGGCGGATACCCAGAGTCACCGGCGCCCCGGCGGGCGCTCCGCCGTCGACCGGCAGGCAGACCTCGGCGCCGCTGGCGTCAATGCGGACCGTCACGCCCTCGGCGCTGTTGCCCACCACCGTCGCCGGCAGGAAGTTCATATTGGGGTTGCCGATGAAGCCGGCCACGAAGCGGCTCTTGGGCTTGTGGTAAAGCTCGAGCGGCGTGCCCACCTGTTCGATCACCCCGCCCTGCAGCACGACGATCTTGTCGGCCATGGTCATCGCCTCGATCTGGTCGTGGGTGACGTAGACCATGGTATTCTTCAGCTGCCCGTGCAGCCGCTTCAGCTCGACCCGCATCTCGGCCCGCAGCGCCGCGTCGAGGTTCGACAACGGCTCGTCGAAGAGGAAAACCTTGGGCTCGCGCACGATGGCGCGGCCGATGGCGACACGCTGGCGCTGGCCGCCCGAAAGCTCGCCCGGCTTGTGGCTCAGTCGCTCGGTCAGCTTCAGCACTTCGGCGGCGCGGGTGACCTTCTGCTTCACCTCCGCCTCGGGCGCGCGGGCGACGCGCAGCGGGAAGGCGATGTTCTCGTAGACCGACATATGCGGGTAGAGCGCGTAGCTCTGGAACACCATCGAGATGCCGCGTTTCACCGGCGGCAGCGAGTTCACCACCTTGCCGTCGATCTCGATCGCGCCCGAGGTGATCTCTTCGAGGCCTGCGATCATGCGCAGCATGGTCGACTTGCCGCAGCCCGACGGGCCGACAAAGACCACGAATTCGCCGTCGGCAATGTGCAGGTCGGTCGGGCGGATCACCTCCATCTTACCGAAGGATTTCGCCACTGCCTTGAGGTCTAGATGTCCCATCCGGGCCCTTTCCGTCTGAGGTCGGGGGCGGCACCGCGCCGCCCCCGGAAGTTGCATGTCAGCGCCGGATCATTCCTCGGCGAGATCGACGAGTTCTTCCTGCGCCTCGGCAGCGGCGTCCTCGGCGGTTTCCTCGCCCAGCAGCACGGCCTGAATGGCCTCGTTGATCACGTCCTGCATGGCGACGTAGTCGATCAGCTGCGGCTCCGGGCCACCGGCGGGCACGGCCTCGATGAACGGCGCCCAGCTGGGGTCGCTCTCGATCAGCGCCTCGGCCTGTGCGCCCTGACGGATCGGGGTCCAGCCACCGGCTTCGTCGAAGGCGGCCTGCTGCTCGGGCGCGGTGAGGTAGGTGATCAGGTCCATGGTCGGCTCTTCGAGACCGGTGCCGTCGAAGACCACCAGGCTGTCGGTGATCAGCAGCGTGCCGCTCTCGCCGGACGGGCCGTGCGGGAACTGCGTGATGCCGTAGTCGAGGTCATCACCGACCGACTGACGACCCCAGGCGCCGTTGGCGTACATGGCGATCGCGCTCTCGGCGAACAGCGGCTCCAGCGAGCCACGGTCATAGGCCAGCGGGCCTTCCTGCACGTAGGGCGCGAGATCGGCGTAGAGCTGCAGCGCCTCGACCACCTCGGGGCTGTCGAAGGTCACGGTGCCGTCGTCCTGCAGGATCGTGCCGCCGTTCGAATACACGAAGTTCAGCCACTCGTGCATGGTGTTGTCGAAGTCGGCCGCCGGAACGCCGAAGCCGGCTGCGTCGGTGTTCTCGGACACCGCCTTGGCGGCTTCAACCATCTCTTCCCAGGTGCTCGGGCCATTGGGCATGTCGAGGCCGGCCTCTTCGAACAGCGCCTTGTTCCAGTACAGCGCTTTGGTCGAGAAGGCGCGCGGCAGGCCCCAGATCTCGCCGTTCACCTGCACCGTCGACAGCACCGACGGCTCGTAGGAGGCTTGTTCTTCGTCGGTCAGTTCGATCGGCAGGATCAGGCCGCTGTCGGCAAGCTGCGGCAGCACGCGCGACCCCATGTAAGCCGCCGCCGGTGCGTCCCCGGCGGTCGCAAGGGTGATCGCGCGCTCTTGGCACGAGCCCCACGGCACGTATTCGAAGCTGACCGTGTAGTCGGGGTTCTCTTCCATCCACACCGCAGCATGCTGTTCCTGCAGCGGGTTCTGCTCGTCGGCGCCGGCGCCGCAGTTGATGATATGGATGTCTTCCTGCGCCGCCGCTGCGCCGGCAAGCAGCGTCAGCGCGGTGGTGGCGAGAACGGTAACTCTGGTTTTCATGGTTCTTTCCCTGTTGCGACCGGTTATTTTTGCATCATTCCTTCACCGCGCCGGAGGTCAGCCCGTCGACGATGTATTTCTGCAGGAAGATGTAGACGATCAGCACCGGCGCGATGCCGATGAGGCTGGCGGCCATCAACTCGTTCCAGCGAACTTGCTGGTGGCCAAAGAAATCATAAAGACCCACGGGCAGCGGCTTTAGCGCGTCGCGGCTGTTGAAGGTCAGCGCAAAGAGGAACTGCTGGGCGTAGGCCGAGATGAACGTGGCGATGGTCACCACCATCATGCCCGGCAGGCTGACCGGCAGGATTACCCGCCACAGCGTGTAGAAGCGCCCGGCACCATCGACATAAGCCGCCTCTTCCAGCTCACGCGGGATGCGCAGGAAGTAGGAGCGCATCAGGAAGATCCCCGTCGGCACGGTAAAGGCGGCGCCGGGCAGGATCATCGAGGCGTAGGAGTTCAGCAGGCCCAAGGTCAGCATCAGCTTGTAGAGCGGGATGATCAGCACCGCCGCGCCAACCATGTTGATCGCCAGAAAGCCGCCGAGCAGCGCGTTGCGGCCCTTATACTCGAACCGGGCGAAACTGTAGGCGGCGGGCACGATGCAGATCAGCGCCAACACCGTCACCGCGCAGGCGATGCCGAAAGAGTTGATCATGTAGCGCAGAAGGTTGGGCACGTTGGTCCACATATCCCGGTAGGCCGCGAAACTCATGTCGTCGTCGAGGAAGCGGTAGGGGATCGAGAACAGCCCGTCGAGCGGCCGCAGCGAGACTTTGAACGCCTCGACGAAGGGGGCGAGGATGAAGGCGAGGAACAGCAGCATGCCAAGATAGAGCAGGCACAGTTCCCACCAGCGGTACTTGTTCAGCATCACGCTTTCCCTTTTTTCTGAAGCCGGGACATCAGGCCCAGGTAGCAGGCCGCGAAGAGGCCGAGGCAGATCAGGATCATCACCGCCCGCGCCGCGCCCTCGCCGTAGCGGAAGCGGGACATCGCGGTCTTGTAGGTGTCGATGATCATCGTGGTGGTAGAGCCGCGCGGGCCGCCCTCGGTGAGGATCCAGATGATGTCGAAGGAGTTGAAGGTCCAGATCGCCGAGAGCAGCGCCATGGTGAAGATCGACGGTGCGATCAGCGGCAGGGTGATCCGGCGGAAGCGGTAGGGCCGGCTGGCGCCATCGGTCCAGGCTGCCTCGTAAAGCTCACGCGGGATGCTCTGCATCGCCGCCACAAGGTAGATCGCCACCATCGGTGTGCCGATCCAGACGTCGGTGACCACGGTGGCGATGAACGCCGAGGTGCTGTAGCCAAGGAACTCGAACGGCCCGTCAAGGATGCCGATGTTCTGCGCCACGCCCGAGATCATCCCGAACTGGCCATTGTACATCCAGCCCCACATGAACACGCCGATGGCGATCGGCACGACCCAAGGCGGCATCACCAGCACGCGGAACAGCACCCGACCGGGGATCGCCGCGTTGAGCAGCACCGCGCCCAGCGTGCCGAGGATGATCTTGAAGCTGACACTCAGAGCCATCCACAGGAAGGTGCGCTGGATCACTTCCATGAAATCATCGTCGAAGATCTCGACGTAGTTCTCGAAGCCGACGTAGCTCTCGCCGCGCATCGAGGCGTCAGTGAAGCTCAGCCGGAAGGTCTCGAACAGCGGCCAGGCCACGATGACCAGCACCAGCACGAAGGCCGGCAGCAGCAGCAGATAGGGGAACCAGTCGATCCGCCCCTTGGCGAAGACGTCGGTTTCAGTGGCGGCCATCGCGGCGGCTCCTTCTGTCTTGGCGCTCATGCCCGTCCCTCCAGCGCGGCGTCCAACTCATCCCACACGGGCGCAAGATCGACCATGCTGCCGGTGGTGCGCGCCTGATCCATCGCAAGCGCGGTCACCCCGGCCTCGAGCGCGTCCACCACGTCGAGCGGCAGCGCTTCGAGCCGGCCGTGCAGGTGGTCGGTGATGTCGCGGGCCATGGCCGCGTCGGCACCGTAGTGGCCCTTGATCATGCCGGTGCCGGGCGTTTCCTCGACCAGCCGCTCGGAGGTGTCCGAGGCCGTCACCCGCAGATAGTTGCGCAGGAAATCACCCTCGGCCATGCCGTCGACACCGATGATGGTGAAGCTGCGGTACTCGTCGGGCACGTTGAGGTTGGTATGGAACGACATTGCCGCGCCGTTGGCGTATTCCACCATCGCCACTTGATAGTCGATGATGTCGCCTGCGCCCGAGAACGCATCATTGATCCCGCCCCAGCGCGGCGACATCTGCGACAGATAGGCCGGCTCGGACGCCGGGCGGCGCGCCGGGATGTATTTCTTGCGCCCGCCGAAGCTGGCGATTTTCATCGGACGCGCGCCGACCACGCCCTGATAGAGATCGAGGTCGTGACAGCATTTCTCCAGCAGGAAGCCACCCGAAACCTCGCTGTCGCGGCGCCAGTCGCGCATGAAGAACGAGCCGTGGTAGGGGGCGATGTGCTCCGAAGCCTCGATCGACATGATCTCGCCTAGATGGCCGTCGGCCTGCGCCTGACGCACCTGCTTGTAAAGCGGCGAGTACCGCAGCACGAGGCCGACGATCAGGCGTTTACGCCCGTTGTGCTTGGCGATCAGTTTCGCCAGTTCGACGGTGTCCGGAATGGTCGAGACAACAGGCTTTTCGGTGAAGATATGCGGCGTTTCACTTTCCAGCGCCAGCTTCAGGTGATCGAGATGCATGGCGTTCGGCGTACCGACCATCAACACATCGAACGTGTGCCGGGCCATCATCTCTTCGGCGCTGTCATAGCGGATCGGCTCCAGCCCGTCCTCGGCCAGCAGCGCCATGCGCGTGGCCTCGGGGTCGGCCACGGCGACGAACTCGGCACTCTCGTCGGCGGCGGCGAATTCGCGCACCAGATGGGCCAGCCTGTGGCCAAGGCCGATGACACCGTATTTCATTGCAGGGTAGTCTCCGTGGTCAGGGCATTGCGCAGCGCCTCGACCCGGGCGGTCCGGGTGACGCGATGCGGGGCGATGCCGATCATCTCGGCGCCGCTGGTGAGCGCGTCGGGCTCGGCGCAGGAGCCGTGCACGGCATCGACGCCAGCGCGGCGTAGCGCCGGGATGTCCTCGGCGGTGAGCCCGCCTCCGGCCATGATTTCGACCCGGCCAGCCGCTTCGGCGACCATCGCCGCAAGCATCGGCAGCCCGGCTCCGACGCGCGCTGCGCCGCCGGAGGTGAGGATGCGCGTAAGCTCCAACTCTGCGGCCAGTGCGGTGGCGGCGCAGGGATCGGGCGTGCAGTCGATGACCCGGTGCAGGGTGACCTGCATGTCGCCGGCCGCATCGCGCAATCGCGCCAGCGCGTCGCGGTCGAGCGTGCCATCGTCGCGACAGGCCCCGATCACCACGCCCGCCGCACCACCGGCGCGCATCGCAGCCACATCGGCAAGGCAGGCGGAAAGGTCATCCGCCGAAAGCCGGAAATGGCCGGGCCGCGGACGGATCATCGCGTGAAACGGCAGGCCCGCCGTGCGTGCCGACGCCAGCAGACCCGCGCCCGGGGTCAGCCCACCAAGCGGCAGTGCGGCGCAAAGCTCGACCCGGTCGGCCCGGGCGGCAGCCACAAGGCTCTCCGGGGCGTCGACGCAGATTTCCAGCTTCATGGCGGACATCGGGCTCCCTCGGGGGTAACATTCGTTGCGCTCAAGGAAGGCAGGGAAAATTTGTATAGGCAAGTAAAAAGTTTTGCCGAACTAAACTTTTTGCCCGCATGATTTCATTTGACTTTATATTTTGCCTGAAAGACTGTCAGAGAAACTGAAGCTTGGAGAATTGGCGGCATGCCCCTGCCAGACCGCGATTTGTTGACGGCGATCCGCGACGACATGCCCAGCATGACGCCCAAGCTGCGTGCCATCGCCACCTCGGCACTGGAAGATACCGAGCGCTTCATCCGCCGCACATCGCGTGAAATTTGTGCGGAAATGGGAACGTCCGAGCCGACACTTATCCGCTTCTGCCAACATTTTGGGCACTCAGGCCTCTCCGACTTCCGAATCGACCTCGCGCTGTCGCTTGCACGGCAACCACGCCGCGGCGGGCTGGTGGAACCGCTGGGGAGCGACCGGCGGTCGGTCAACCTGCCCGCCAAGCAGGCCGTCGCCGAACGCGCCGTGCCGCTGATCGAAGGCGACAGCGCCATCCTCATCGACAACGGCTCGACCGCAGAGTTCTTTGCCGCGGCGCTTGGCGATGCCGCGCCGCTGACCATTATGACGACCGGCCTGCTGGTGGCGCAGAATGCACTGGCGCACCGGCGGCACACGGTGATGATGACCGGCGGGCGCATCCGCCCCAACGCGCTGTGCTTCACCGGCGAACTGGTGGAAAACGCCGTCTCTGGCCTGCGCTTCGACACCTTCGTCATGGGCGCCGACTCGATCGACGCCCACCTTGGCCTGTCGACCTTCCGCGAGGACGAGGCGCGCCAGACCCGCGCCATGGTCGACGCCGCGGCGCGCGTCATCGTGCTCGCCGACGGCACCAAATTCTCGAAACCCGCCCTGCACAAAATCTGCGACCTCGACCGGGTCTGCACGCTCGTCACCGAGTGTTCCGGCAATGACGCCGCGCTCGACGATATCCGCGCGCGCGGCGTCGAGGTGATCTTGGCAGGCCCCGAACAACCGGACCCCGACGCATGACCGACTACCACCGCTGCAACACCTGGACCGAGATCACGGCACAACCCGAGATCTGGCGCGCTTGGGCCGCGCCGCTCGCCGCGCAGATCGCCCAGGTCCGCCCATTGATCGCCGAACGCGGGTACCGCCGTATCTGGCTGTCGGGGGCCGGCACCTCTGCGTTCATCGGCGAGGTTCTGGCGGCCGGCGACGATCGCCTGCGGGTGGTGCCCACGACCGACATCGTCGGTGCGCCGCAGGACTTTCTTGAGGCCGAAGGGCCGATCCTCGCGGTGCAGTTTGGCCGCTCGGGCAATTCGTCGGAAACCTTGGGCATGCTCGACCTGCTGGACGCGCATCGGCCCGACATCGACCGGCTGAACATCACCTGCAACGCCGGTTCGGCACTGGCCACCCGCGCCGCGCCCGGACCGGGCGTGTCGCATACCATCGTGCTGCCCGATGCCTGCCACGACAGCGGCTTCGCGATGACCTCCAGCTTCACCACGATGCTGCTCACGGCTCTGGCCTGCCTCGGTGGTCTAGAGCCCGACGAGCTGCCGACGCTGGCAGATGCTGCCGAACCTATCCTGTCGGCCGCCGAGGCGCTGGACGCGCCGCGCCCAGAGCGTGCGGTCTTCCTCGGCGCGGGCGCTCTTACCGGCATCGCGCGGGAAAGCGCGCTGAAGGTGCTGGAACTCACCGCCGGGCGCACCATGACACAATGGGACAGCACCTTGGGCTATCGCCATGGCCCCAAGGCCGGCGTCGACGAGACCACCCATGTCTTCGTCATGTTGCACCCCGATCCCCGCACCCGGCGCTACGACGCCGACATCGCCGCGGAGATCCGCAAACAGTTCCCCGGCATCGCGGTCACCACGCTGGGTCTTGGCGGCGACATCGACATCGCCGCCACCGGCGATGCCCGGCGCGATGCGGTGCTGTTCGTGCTGCTGGCGCAGGTGCTTTCGGTGCGCTGGTCCGCCGAACTGGGCCTTGCCATCGACGATCCGTTCGCCGGTCGCAATCTGACGCGCGTCGTCAGCGGTGTGCACCTCTACCCGTTCAAGGCCTGAAATGCGCATCGGCGGCATCGACCTCGGCGGCACCAAGATCGAGGCACGTCTCTTCGACGGCGCCGCGGCAGAGACCGTGTCGCTGCACCGGGTGCCGACGCCGACGACCGATTTCCCCGCGATGATGCAGGCGCTGACCGGCCAGATCGCATGGCTGCGCGAGGCCGCCGGCGATCCCGCCCTGCCGGTCGGGGTGGCGGTGCCCGGGGTGATCGACCCCGACACCGGCGTCAGTTTCGCCTCCAACATCCCGTCCACCGGCCATTCCATCGCCGCAGCCCTCAAGGAGCGGCTGAGCGAGGACATTCCGGTGGTCAACGACTGCATGGCCTTTGCTGTTTCCGAGGCGCGCGGCGGCGCCGGCGACGGGCACCGCGCGGTGATGGGGCTGATCCTCGGCACCGGGGTCGGCGGCGGCATCTGCTACGACGGTGCCCTGCCGCACCGCCACGCCGGGCTGGCGGTGGAGATCGGCCACGTCGGGCTCTCGGCGCGCGCGCTGGCACGGCACGGGCTACCGCTCTGGCGCTGCGGCTGCGGTCGCGACGGCTGTGTCGAGGGCTACATCTCGGGCACTGGCTTTCGCAATCTGGCCGAATGGAAGACCGGCCGCCGCGTCGGCGCCGAGGCCGTGGCCAACGATCCCGCGCTGCAAGAGGTTCTGGCGATCTGGGCCGATCTTGCGGGCGACGTGTTGGACACGCTGCAACTCATGCTCGACCCGGATTGCTTTGTGATCGGCGGCGGGCTGTCGAACCTGCCCGGCGTCGCCGACCGGCTGAGCGCGGCGCTCGCGCGTCAGCGCCTCGGCGCGGCCCGGGCTCCAAAGATCACCACCGCCCGCCACGGCGACAGCTCCGGCGCCCGCGGCGCGGCGCTGATGGCCCGGGACCGCACGACCACAGGACACGCTGCATGACCCACCCGCTCGACCGCATCGTCACCGAAAACCGCCGCGGCGGCCCTGCCCTTCCCTCGGTCTGCTCGGCCCATCCAGACGTGCTGACCGCGGCGCTGATGATGGCCGAGGATCTAAAGCGCGACATCCTGATCGAGGCGACCTCCAATCAGGTCAACCAGTTCGGCGGCTACACCGGGATGACCCCCGCCGATTTCACCGCCATGGTGCGCACGCGCGCCACGCAGGCGGGCTGCGCCCCCGAGCGCATCCTGTTCGGCGGCGATCACCTTGGACCGCAAGCGTGGCGCAAGGAAGCGCCCGAGGTCGCCATGGCGAAGGCGCGCGAGATGATCGACGCCTATGCCCGCGCCGGCATCACCAAGATCCACCTCGATTGCTCCGAAGGGCTGGGGGACGAGCCGGCAGCGGCGGGCGATGCGCTCTCCGCCGCCCGCGCCGCCGAGCTCTGCGCCGTGGCGGAGGCCGCCGCGCCCGGCGCCGCCCGCTACGTGATCGGCACCGAGGTGCCGCCGCCGGGCGGCGCGCGCCCCGGCCATGACGACACCGTCGCCCCGACCCCGCCCGAGCGCGCCGCCGCCACGCTCGAGGCGCACCGTGCTGCGTTCCATGCGGCGGGACTGGACGAGCCCTTCTCACGCGTGCGGGCCTTGGTTGTGCAACCGGGGCTAGAGTTCGGCGCCGCCCGCATCGACCATTTCGACACCGCGCAGCCCGACCGGCTGAGCGCGATCCTGCCCAAAGGGATCGCCTTCGAGGCGCATTCCACCGATTATCAGGCCGCCGCGGTCTATCCCGATCTCGCCCGTCGCCATTTCGCGATCCTGAAGGTTGGTCCGGCGCTGACCTTCGCATGGCGCGAAGCGCTCTACGCGCTGTCGCATGTGCACGGCTGGCTGACCGGCACGCCGCATATATCGCAGGTGATGGAGCGTGAGATGCGCGACGCCCCCGGCTTCTGGCAGGGGCATATCACCGGCGCCGAGGCCGAACTGCATGCGCTGCGACATTTCTCCTACGCCGACCGCATCCGCTACTACTGGCCGCGCCCCGCCGCGCAAGCCGCCATCGACGCGCTGACCTCGGCGCTTTCGACCGCCACCGTCCCCGCGCCGTTGCTCGCCCAGTACCTGCCGGCCAGCACGCTGGCCCGTGCCGAAAAGATCGACGCGCCCCTTCCCCGCCGGCTGCTGCTGGCCCACGTGCAAGCCGCCCTGGCCCCCTATTTCGCCAAATGACCCTGATCACCCCCACATTCACCTACATCGACGGCGCGCTGCGCCCCGGCCTCGCAATCGCGACCGACGGCCAGACCATCACCGAGGTGCGCGCGGCAGACGGTCCCGGCGATCTCGCGCCGCATGTCTTCCTGCCCGGCTGTCACGACCTGCAGGTCAACGGCGGCGGCGGCGCGATGCTCAATTCCGCGCCGACCCCCGAGACGCTGCGCACCATGGCCGCCGCGCATCGCAGCCTTGGCACCACAGCGATCCTGCCGACGGTGATCACCGACAGACCCGAGGTCATCGATGCCGCAGCCGACGCCGCCATCGCGGTGAAGGGCGAGCCGGGACAGCTTGGGCTGCACATCGAGGGGCCGCATCTGGCGCTGCCGCGCAAGGGCACCCACAAGCCCGAATACATCCGGCCGCTGGACCGGCGCACCGTGGAGACCGTGGCGCGGCTGCGCGCCGCCGGGGTGACAACCATGGTCACACTCGCGCCCGAACGTGCCGACCCGGACCTGCTGGCAGAGCTTGTGGCGACCGGGGCGCTGGTCGCGGCGGGGCACACCTGCGCCGATGCCGAGCAGGCGCGCGCCGCTTTCGCCGCCGGGGTGACGCATGTCACCCACCTCTACAACGCGATGGAGCCGATGACCTCGCGCGCGCCCAACCTGCTGGCCGCAACGATCCTATCCGAGACATGGATGGGCATCATCGCCGACGGCATCCACGTGCACTGGGACATGCTGCGCCTCGCGCTGGCGGCGCGCCCGCGCGCCGACCGCGCCTATGTCGTCTCGGATGCGATGGCGACAGTGGGCGGACCGGATCACTTCGATCTTTACGGCCAGACCATCCACGTGCAGGACGGCGCGCTGGTCAATGCAGAGGGCTCGCTGGCGGGGGCGCATATCGACATGGTGAGCTCGCTGCGCAACCTGCACCGGCACGCCGGGATCGACCTTGCGCGCGCCATCGCCATGGCCACCGACGCGCCCCGCGCCGCGCTCGGCCTGCCGGCGCTGCGCGCCGAGGCCGGGGCCGCGCTGGACGACTTCATCATGCTCGACGCGGCGCTGAGCTACATGCCGCTGTCGGGCGAAGGCGCGCCCGCATGAGCCTCTTTCTCGCGCAAAGCTGGTCGCCCGACGGCGCAGAACACGGCAGCTTCGCCTTCAGCCTGCGCAACACCGGCGCGGTCGAGCTGCGCTTTGGGCGCTTTTGCTACGCCTCGATGACCCGGCTGCGCGACGATGTGGCGGTGCGCGGCGGGCGGGTCACCGCCAAGTTCGCCAACCACGTCGAGATCACCCCAGATGCCCCGGTGACGCTGGCCCCCGGCGAAAGCTGGCAGGTCAGCCTCAGCGGCCTGAGCCACAAGCCCGACAACCGTACGCAGGGCGCCATGGCCGCATGGGTCGAGACCGACAGCGGCCCGGTCGAAGCGCTTGTTGGCGATCTCGCCCCGCCAGAAGGCACCCCGCGCCATCCGGTAAAGGATTGGCCCGCGGGCAAAGCGCAACCGCTCGCGCTGCTGCCTTGGCCCGCAGCGGCGGAGGTAGCCGGCACAGCCGCCCTGCCCCGCCTCTGCCCCGCCGAGGGCGCCGATCCCGCGCCCTTCCTCCGCGTGGCTGCACTGCATCGCCGGCTGTTCCCCTCTGCGCCCGCGCCGGTGTCCGCCGACCCGCGCGACGATGCGCGGCCCGTGACCCTGCACACCGACCCGACGATTGCTGCCGAGGGTTACACGCTGGCGTTCGCTCCGGCCCAGATCACCCTGCGCCACGCCGACGCACGCGGCCTGCAGCATGGCTTGGTGGCTTTGGCGCAGATCGGCCATGCCGCCCTCACCGACCCGCGCTTCCATGCCCCAGACACCGGGCACATCGCCGACGCCCCGCGCTTTGGCTGGCGCGGCTGTCACCTCGACGTGGCGCGCAACTTCCGCAGCGCCGCCGAGGTGACACGGCTGATCGATATCCTCGCCTGGCACCGCATGAGCCACCTGCATTGGCACCTGTGCGACGACGAGGGCTACCGCCTGCCATCGCGGGCCTTTCAGGGGCTCGCCGGACTGGCCGCACGCCGCGGCGCCGGGGCCGCCATGCCGCCGCAATACGCCGACGGCCCCGCCGGGCAACAGGGCAGTTACACCGAGGCCGAGGTGCGCGACGTGCTCGCGCATGCCACCGACCTCGGCATCGAGGTGATGCCCGAGCTGGACATTCCCGGCCATGTCACCGCGCTACTCACGGCGATCCCCGGCCTGCGCGACCCCGACGAGACACCCGACAGCTACCGCTCGGTGCAGGGCTACCCCAACAACGCCCTCAACCCGGCGCTGCCCCGCACTTATGAGGTGGTCGAAACGCTGATCGACGAGGTCTGTGCGCTCTTCCCCTACGAGGTGCTGCACATCGGCTCGGACGAGGTGGACACGGCGGCCTGGACACAAAGCCCCGCCGCGCAGGCGCTGGCAGAGGCCGAGGGGCTCGACAGCGGGCCGGACCGGACGATGCAGTTGCAGGCGCTGTTCCTGCGCCGCGTGCAGGCCATGCTCGCCGCCCGCGGCAAACGCCTCGGCGGCTGGGACGAATGCGCCGAGGGCGGCGGCGTCGATCGCCAGGGCACTTTGCTGTTCGCTTGGCGCAGCGTCGAGACCACCGCCCGGCTTATGGCCGATGGCTACGACGTCATCGCCACGCCGGGGCAGGCATATTACCTCGACATGGTTCAGGGCGCGGGCTGGGACAGCGCCGGCACCTCTTGGGCTGGGCCGGTGCCTGTCGCGCGCACCTATGCCTTCGATCCCGCTGCCGGGCTGCCCGAGGGCCCGGGCCGGCTGATCGGCGTGCAGGCCGGGATCTGGACAGAGCACATCAATTCCACCGAGCGCTTCAACCACATGGTCTTTCCCCGCCTGTCGGCCATCGCCGAGGCCGGATGGACGCCGCAGCCCGCGCGCGACTTTGATCGCTTCGCCGCGCTGTCTCAACTCATGCCGCAGCTCTGAGCCGCGCAATTCCCAAGGAGTCCCCATGAAGATCGCCGTTGCCGGACTGCACATCGAGTGCGCCAGCTACAACCCGTCGCTCTCTACCGAGGAGGATTTCACCATCCTGCGCGGTGCAGAGATCCTCGCAGCGCCACAATTCGATTTCTTTGGCGACTACGACGCCGAGATTCTGCCGGCCTTTCATGCCCGAGCCGTGCCCGGCGCCCCGATCGCCGCCGAGACCTATGCCGCCTTCAAGGCCGAGATCCTCGAACGGCTGGCGGCGCTGATGCCCTTTGACGGGCTCTACCTGCCGATGCACGGCGCCAGCCATGTACAGGGCATGGAGGACAGCGAGGGCGACCTGATCTGCGCGATCCGCGACTTGGTCGGCCCCGAGATGCCGATCTCGGCCTCCTATGACCTGCACGGCAACCTGTCGCAGCGGATCATCGACAGCATCGACATGTTCACCGCCTACCGCACAGCGCCGCATATCGACGTGACCGAGACCCACCGCCGCGGCATGGACCAGCTTGTGCGCTGCCTGCGGACCGGCAAGCGCCCGTCGGTCTGCTGGGCGCCGATCCCGGTATCGCTGCCGGGTGAGCGCACCTCGACCGAGGACGAACCGGCGGCCTCGCTCTATGCCGCGCTGCCCGCGCATGAAGCGCCCGAAGGTGTCTGGGATGCGGCGCTGATGGTCGGCTATGTCTGGGTCGACGAACCGCGCGTCACCGCCGCTGCGGTGCTCACCGGCACCGACCGCACCGCAATGGAAACCGCAGCGCGGCGCATGGCGCAGGACTATTGGGACGCGCGCGAGGCGTTTGATTTCGGAACAGAGACAGGCGACACGCACAGCCTGATCGCCAAGGCCATGGGCGATATTCCGCGCCCGGTGGTTCTGGCCGACAGCGGCGACAACCCCACGGCAGGCGGCGCAGGCGATCGTGCCGGCGTCTTGGCAGCGCTGATCGAAGCGGGCGCGCAGAACGTCGTTCTGGCTGGCATCGCCGACCGCCCCGCCACCGAGGCCGCCTTCGCCGCCGGCGCGGGCGCGACCCTCGAGATGACGGTGGGCGGCACCATCGACACCGGTGGCTCGGAGCGCATCACGCTGACCGCCGAGGTGCTGCGTCTGGTCACCGAAGGCGACGCCGCCAGCGAACGGCAGGCCGTGCTGCGCACCGGCGGGATCACCTTCGTCACCTCTGCCCGCCGCCGCCCCTACCACGATCTTGCAGATTTCGCGCATCTCGGTCTCGACCCGGCCGGCGCCGACATCGTCGTGGTCAAATCCGGCTACCTGTCTCCGGACATGAAGGCGCTTGCCGGCACCTCGCTGATGGCGTTGTCGCCGGGCATCGTCGACCAATACGTCGAACGCCTGCCGCGCCGCCGCACCCCGGTACCGACCTTCCCGTTCCAGCGCGACTTCGACTTCGAACCCAAAGCCCTGTGGTCGGCCCGCACCAGCGCGCCGGAGGTGGCGCAATGACCGATCTGCCAATGCGCAAGCTGTCGCTCAAATGGGGCATGGTCGAGGGCGACATGTCGGTTCTCGAGAAGTTCCAGATGCTCGCGGAACTGGGCTTCGATGGTGTCGAACTCGACGCGCCGAACGAATTGCGGCTGGATGACGTGCTGGCGGCGCGCAACGCCACCGGGCTGGAGTTGCCCGGGGTGATCAACGCCGGTCACTGGCAGGCGCCGCTCACCGACCCGGACCCGGAGGTTCGCCGCGCTGGCTTCGAGGGCGTGGTCCGGGCCATTGCCACCGCCCGCGACCTCGGCGCGGAAACCGTGCTGCTGGTGCCCGGCGTCGTCACCCGTACCACCAGCTATCGCGCGGCTTACGATCATGCGCGGTCGCAGATCGAAGCGCTTTTGCCGCATGCCGAAGCGGCGGGCGTGAAGATCGGCCTCGAGAACGTGTGGAATAATTTCCTGCTCAGCCCAATAGAAGCAGCGCGCTTTCTAGATGAATTCAGTTCCGAATATATTGGCTGGTATCTAGATATCGGTAACCTTGTAAAGAACACCAATCCGGAGGATTGGATTGAGGAATTAAAAGGTCGAATTATCAGGGTTGACCTGAAAGAATATAGCCTCGCCAAAATGAATAAAGAAGGCCCCTGGAAGGGATTTGATGTGGCGCTCGGGGAAGGCGATTGCGACTGGTCTTCGATCAACGCAGCGCTGCGCCGGATCGGTTACTCCGGCTGGGCCTCTGCCGAGGTTCCAGGTGGTGATCGCGCCCGTCTTGCCGAGGTGCTGGACGGCATGCGGCGGATCCGCGATCTCTAACGAAAAAGGCCCCGGCGCGGTACCGGGGCCGATCGGCCCGCGCTGATGCGCGGGGCTCAGGCGGCGCGTTTGGCGCGCAGCTCTTCGGTGATCCGGCGGATGTTCGCCAGCCCCGCTCCGATGCCGTGGAGCGAGGGCTCCGCGCCTTCGAACTCGAGCGAAACGTAGCCATCGTAACCGCTGTCCAGCAGCCGCTCGATCATGCCGCGGGTGTCGAGATTGCCGTGCCCGAACACCGATCCCATAATGTGCTGGCCGTAGTAGGTTTCCAGCCAGCCGGGGCCCGGATAGCGGTTGCGCACGTGGAAATCCTTCAGGTGCACATAGGCAGCCTGATGCAGGCAAGCACGCGTTCCAATCTCTGCAAGCTCATCAACACAAAGGAAATTTCCAACATCCAGCGTCATACGGAAGTTGCTGTGATTGACCGCATGGATAAGCCGGTTGACCCGCTCGGAACCGTTCATGAAGAAGCCGTGGTTCTCGATGCTGGTGACCACGCCGCGGGCTGCGCCATGCTCTGCGATCTCGCGGCAGGCCTCGACGATGCCGGGGAAGGCCTGCTCAAACTCGGCGGTGTTCTGCAGCCGGCGCGCCCACGGCACCACGTCGTGCCGGAGGAAGCCGACGCCAAGATCGGCGCACAGATCGACGTAGCGCTTCGCACGGTCGATCTGCGCGCGCCGACCGGCAGCGTCGCAATCGATGAAGCTGGCCGGGATGCACAGGCCGGACAGCGGGACACCCGATGCCTGCGACGCCGCTTTCAGCCGCCCCACCGACTCGGCATCCGCGCCAAGATCGTAGGTCATCTGCTCTGCCAGTCCCGGCCCCATGGTCAACGTTGCCAGTTCAAGATGTTCGGTCCCTTGCTCGGCCAGCCAAGTAAATACATCCTCGATCTGCATTTCCCCTTTTTGCAGAAGGGGAAGAAAACTGTAGGAACTTACGCCCAGTTTCAAGAGGGACTCCTGTTGGTTAAAAAAATCGCGTATCTCGAAAAATAAGATACACCTGCCGCCGCGTCACAACAAGCGCATTGACACGAGCACCCCAAATACCTCAGGAGAGCGCGTGAAGAGAATAAAAACCGGAGCACCGTCGCAATGATCCCCCAATCCGCAGATGTCGTCATCGTCGGCAGTGGCCCGACCGGGTCCGCCTATGCCCGCATCATCCGCCGCGATTGGCCGGAGGCGCGGATCCTCATGGTCGAGGCTGGGCCGCAGACCAGCCCGCAACCGGGCACGCACCTCGTCAATCTCGGCGCGGATCAGGCGGCGGCGGAACTTTCTGCGCAAGGCCCCGAACGCACGCCCTATGCGCCGATCACCGAAGAGGAATGGGCCGCTCGGAAAGCCGGCGCGCATGACGCTTCGCTGCTGCGCCGCCAAGGGCTGTTCATCGCCAACACCGACGCCCGCGATGCCGATCTTTTCGCCGGCTTCTCTGCTGCTGCCGTTGGCGGTATGGGCACGCAATGGACCGCCGGCTGCCCTTGGCCCGCAGCCTGCGAGCGCCCCGACTTCATCGCCGAAAACGAAATGACCGAGGCGCTGGAACTGGCCGACCAGCTTCTGGGTGCCGACCCGCATGCCTTTCCCGAGGACACAAGCTCCGAGGCGATGCGGCAGCGGCTTGCTGCGATCTTCGACGCGGGCCGACCCGAGGATCGTCGCGTGCAGCCGATGCCGCTGGCAGTGACCCGTACCGAAACCGGCGTGCGCCGGCACGGCACCGACGTGGTCCTCGGCGAGATGGTGGACGAGCCCGTCGAGCGCTTCCAAATTCTTGCCGACACCGCCTGCCGCCGCATTCTGCATGAAAATGGCCGGGCGACCGGGGTCGACCTGGCTCGCCCGGGCAGCGACGAAACCACCACCGTTCGCGCCGGAACGGTCGTCGTCGCCGCGGACTCGCTGCATGGGCCGCAACTGCTGCACGCCTCCGGCATCCGGCCCGAGGCACTCGGCCGCACGATCAACGATCACTATCAGGTCACCCGGCTCATTCAGGTCGACGAACCCGGTCCGCTAAGCTCGATGTCGTGGATTCCGCGCACCGACGAGGATTTCCCGTTCTCGGTCACCATCGGCGGTGCCGGTCCGCACCAGTTGCCCTTCCCGGTCGACATCGACGGCACCCCGGTGCTGATCGGGATCTTCGTGGCCTCCGATCTGGTCGAGGACAGCCGCATGGTCTTTGACGACAGCCGCACCGACTGGAAGGGCCTGCCCGCCTTCTCGATCGATGCGCGACCCACAGCCGCCGATCGTGCCCGCATCAAGGACGGGCACGCGCTGGTCGAGCAGATCACCGAAGCGCTTGGCCGGCCCATCCCCGGTCTGGACATCGCCGAACTGCCGATCGGCAGCGCCCTGCACTACCAAGGCACGCTGCGCATGGGCGCGACGGACGATGGCACCAGCGTCTGCGATCCGCAAAGCCGGGTCTGGGGCTTCGACAACCTGCACGTGGCCGGCAACGGCGTGATCCCCACCGTCACCGCGACCAATCCCACACCCTATTGCGTCGCGCTGGCCACCATCGGCGCGCGCGCCATCGCCGCCGCGCGCCGCAGCGCCTGACACCCCCTGACCGACGGAGACCCCGATGACCAAACAAACCCTCAAAGTGATGGTCGTGGGCCTGGGCCAGATGGGCCGCAGCCACGCCCTCGCCTACCACGGCCACGCCGGATTCGAGATCGTCGGGCTGGTGAACCGCTCGACGCCGGAACTGCCCGAGGCGCTGGCCGACTACCCGCTGCACCATGATTTCGCCGCGGCGCTCGCTGAACTGAAGCCCGACGTGGTGTCGATCGCCACACACACCAACACCCACGCCGATTTCGCCGTCGCGGCCATGGAGGCAGGCGCGCATGTCTTCGTCGAAAAGCCGCTGGCGGCCAATGTCGCGGATGCGCAGCGCGTGGTGGATGCGGCAAAGGCCCACAATCGCAAGCTGGTGGTCGGTTATATCCTGCGCCACCACCCGTCCTGGATGCGGCTGATCGCAGAGTCGCGGGCACTTGGCGGCCCCTTCGTGTTCCGCATGAACCTCAATCAGCAATCCTCTGGCGCGGCCTGGGGAATCCACAAGTCGATCATGCAGACCACCTCGCCGATCGTCGATTGCGGCGTGCATTATGTCGACGTGATGTGCCAGATCACCGACGCCAAGCCGGTACAGGTGCGCGGCATGGGCGTGCCGCTTGCCAAGGGGCTGGGCATTCCCGACGGCATGTACAACTACGGCCAGTTCCAAGTGCTGTTCGACGACGGCAGCGCCGGCTGGTACGAGGCCGGTTGGGGACCGATGATCTCGGAGACGGCTTTCTTCGTGAAAGATGTGATGTCACCCAAGGGCTCGGTCTCCATCGTCATGGAAGAAGGCGCGCATTCGGCCGACATCAATGCACACACCCAGACCTCGCGCATCCGCGTCCACCACGCCGAGATCGACGCGCAGGACAAGCTCACGCGCAGCGACGACTGGCTCGACATGGCCGACGAGCCCGGCCACCAAGAGCTCTGCGACCGCGAGCAGGATTATCTGTACCGCGCCATCACGGACGACATCGACCTCGACAAACACATGACCGACGCGGTCAATTCGCTCGGCATCTGCTTGGCCGCCGACGAGAGCATCCGCAGCGGCCACGCGGTCGACCTTTGATGCAAGACGGCAGGTGCCGGCAACGGCCCTGCCCCCCCGAAAAGCCCTCTGAAGCGCTGAGGCGCAGCTGTTGACCGGCAGCGCAGCAGGCTTGATCCAGACAAGCGCCACCAGATCAAGCGTGGCCTTGCGCGTTCCTCCGCGCCCGCGGCTTCGCCCCCTGCTGTCGCACCGTTGCGCAAGTCAGCGCGCGGCTACGGCGCCTCGCACCTCGCGCGTCTCTCGCGACCAAAGCGCTGAAATGCCGAAACAAAAAGGCGCCTAAGGGACGCCGCAGCGCGTCCCGACTTGGTCCCGAAGCGGCGCCGAGCGCCCGCGGCCAGGTTTCGGGGGCCAGGTTTCGGGCGACACTCGTTTCAAAGCTGAAAGGCGTGCGGAAGCCACGGCCAGCCGGAACCGAGCCACGTCGAACTTTTCTATCGTTAATCCAAAATTCAGAGATTCTTCCGAGACTGGCTCTCGATACGCGCGGCGTGTTGGACCATTACTGCTAGCGCAGTGCCCTTTTTGCCAACCGCGTGACAGACGCTCGCCAAGGTACGCAGCACTGCAAAGTACGCGGCACTGCAAGGTACGCGGCACTGCAGGCAAACGTCTAAAACGAGTGCTCACTGTGGCCGCCAACAGCTCGCCGCAAGAGATGTAACTGGTATTTCCCGGCTTCGCCGGGGTGTTTGGGAATGAATATGAGCTACTATCGCACAGCCTACAGAACGCTCCAATCGCCCTACAAATTCCACAGCCCGTTCTTTGGTAGCCCCCCCTCAGTCGACAGTGGACACACCAGCTTCTGGACCAAGCTCGCGGCGGCAAAGTGGTCTGGCCTCTCATTCCTTAAGGACCTTTGGCGAGACAGCAGATGCTCAGACGCGGACCCCACGCACCCACTCACTGGCGCGATCTCGGGGCGCTATTTCGTCGATCTTGACGCCAACGCTCTCGATGACGGCGAGCCCGGCGTCGCTGGTGCGCCTGTCCGGCTTTACAGCAGCTCCAACGGAGAGCTTAGCCTGATTGCGACCACCACCAGCGCCGAAGATGGCAGCTATCGCTTCGACGGGCTCGCGGCGGGCGATTACCGTGTGGCCTTCGGCACCCCCGACGACATCGAAAGCGGCACCTATAGCGGAATGCAGTTCGTGGCGTCAGATGCAGGGGACGACGCGCGCGACAGTGACGTCACCGAGCCCGCCACCGGGCAGACCGACCTCATCACTCTGGCGAAAGATGAAGAACGCACAGACGTTGACGCGGGCCTGCGCACACCAAATATCGCTCCGATCGCCATCGACGAAGGCGTCGAGGGCTGCGCCGATCGCCCGATCACTCTCGATTTCTCGGAAAATTACTCCGATCCCGACAGCGCCAGTGTCTCGGTGACCCTGATCGATGGCCAGCCAATCGTCGCTGGCGGCCCTGCGGTGAGCCTCTCCGATGGCGCAAGCGTCACTCTGACAGCAGAAGATCAGTTCATCTTCGATGGTTCGAGCGCCTATGCCGCGCTCGACATCGGTGAGCGCCAGAGCGCCGCATACAGCGTCACCGTAACCGACAGCGATGGCGCCACAGCCGAGGCGAGCCTCGAAGTAACATACTGCGGCGACGCCAATTCTCTCGACAGCTGGGCGGCCGCGCTGCCGCAATCTGTCACCTTTCAAGTCCGCGCAACGGATATCGTGCGCCCGGTCGAAACCTCGGCCTACGACCTTCGCATTGTAAACGCCGGCACAGATGGTCGGCTCGACGGCACCTATCTCGCGCAGGCTTATTGTGTGAGCCGCCGCGAGCCGATCTCTGGCGCCGAAGACATCGATCTCGCCCCAGAGATCACCGGCGCGCTGGTTGTCTTCGACGACCCGAATGTGGCGGATGTCTTCACGCTAAACGGCCCGTCAGTGTTCAACGGCCAGACCGCGACCGACAACCTTGATCTAATCAACTGGATCCTCAATCAAGATTTCGAAAACAGCGGCTTCACCGGCTGGGAAGTTCAACGCGCCCTGTGGGAACTCACCGATGATCAGGACATGGGCTTTCTCGATGGGATCGATCCGGGCTTTGGTCACGACGCGCAGGTTCAGGCCATCCTGACTATGGCAGCCGCCCACGAAGGCTACCGGCCCGGCACCGGAGACAGCATTGGCGTCCTGATCGACCCGGACCCGGGCGATCCAGACAATCAGCAACCTTTCATCGCTGCGCTCGAGTTTGAGGCCTACGATTGCCTTTGCTGAGACGTCGCCCGGCCCTATTCGAGCAAATTCTAGCCCGAACAAAGAAAGCGGCGCCAACAAACATCGGCAAGCGGGGCTCTTGCACCGAGCCTGACCAAGATATGCAAGAAAGGACTACCGACATGAAGAAGATTTCCGCACGCCTGCTCATCGCCGGGTCCGTGACCGGTGTTTTGGCCATCCTAACCGCGACCGAAGCGGCCCTCGCCTGCAGTCCGGGCAGCCTCTCGGGTTGTGCGCCAACCACTGTGCCCGAGATCAGCGCAACGCATGGTAGCGCAGCACTTGCAACGGTCGCTGCCGTCATGCTGATCGCTTGGGAACGTCGGCGCTTTCGCCGCACCCGCTAAACTCCGAAAAGCACGCGCCAGCATGCCACCCTCCAAGGCCTGCAGTTGTGCCGCGGTGCACGGCATGGGGCGCGGAGGAAAGCCGAGCCATGCACCTTCCAGGAGCCACAGCGGGCCGTTCGAAGCGGGACATCCGCTTGCCGATTATGCTGCTTCTCGTCGCGGCGGAGCTTCTGGCGATCAGCCTCGCCTACCAGCACGAGTTCAGTTTCACATGCCGTGCGCACCTACCGGACTGGCTCTGCGCTGCACTTGGCCGGATGGTGCCTCGCGCCATCGGCGCAAGCGCAGCGATCGGTCTCTTCGCCGCCGCACATCGCGGCGCGTTACAAGGCCGCGCAATACTTCGGCCCGGCCCCATATGGCGACCTTTGGCGCTGCATGCCGCAGGTTTCGTCCTGATCCTCGCGCCATGGGCCGGCCTGAGCGATACCAGCCCGCCGGCGACCATAACTCTCGCGCTTGTTAGCTGGTCCGCCGGCATGGCGCTGAGCCTCATCGGGCTGGTCTTGTCAGTGGCGACTGTCGAGGCGTGGCGCGACCTGCTGCGGCGCCACGGCCCAAGCCTTTCCGGCCTTCTGGCAATCGGGCTGGCCGCACCGGAGTTGGCAGATCGGCTGCGGCCGCTCTGGCACATAGAGGGCGTCACCGAGTTGACCTTCTCCGCCGTGGTCCAAACGCTCGAAAGTCTTGGGCACAGCGTCCTGACCCTGCCCGACGAGAAACTAATTGGCACCCATGAGTTCGTGATCGCCGTCGGTGCCGAATGCGCCGGGGTGGAAGGGGCCGTGCTCATTGCGCTCTTCGTGACACTTTACATCTTTCTCTTCCGCAAGGACCTTCGGTTCCCGCAGGTTCTACTGCTCTACCCTCTGGGGCTGCTGCTGAGCTGGGGATTCAATATTCTGCGTATCTCGGCACTGCTGCTCATCGGACTGGGGGGATATCCCGAACTGGCGATCGGCGGGTTTCACAGCCACGCAGGCTGGCTCGCCTTCACTGGCCTGTCGCTCTTGTTGATCCTGCTGGCACGCAATGTTCCAGCCCTGCGGCGCGCGCCGCCACCAAACACCGGCCACATCTCTCCTTGCAGTCCGCCCACGCGCTTCTTCACCGATCCGCAAGTGGCGCGTCTCCTCCCCTTCGCGGTGATGATGAGTTCTGTGTTGATGATCTCCACCCTCTCAGCCACGCCGGTGCATCTCTACCCATGGCGTGCCTTGGCTATGGCGGTCGGGCTGGCCCCCTTCTTACCGTTTCTACGCGACCTGTGTTGGCGGATCGATTTTATGGCCATCGGAATCGGCGTTGGTGTCGCGGTTGTATGGGGTCTCGCTGCGCCATCTGTTGCCGAGACATCGCAGTCCGCACCGCAGGGCGGGCTGTGGTTGCTGGCCCGTCTGCTGGGCACAGTGTTGCTTGTGCCCGTGATCGAAGAGCTGTTCTTTCGCGACTACCTTCTGAGCCTGCTTCCCGGCAAGCGCCTTGCCGCCGCGGTTCTTTCGACGGCCAGCTTCGCGGCGTTGCATGATCGCTGGATCGTCGCCGCTTTCGCGGGCGTGGCCTTCCTGCTGCTGCGCCTCAAGCGGCAGAATGTGACCGCAGCGATCCTCGCCCATATGGTGGCGAACGGATTGATCGCGCTATGGGCGCTTTTCACTGGAAACTGGCAAATCATTTGACTGAAGACAGGCTGCCCAGAAGTCATAGTTCTCCAAACAACGCCATGGCCCAAATAGGCCAACGTACCAGTAGAAATCAGCGAAATCTGGATCAAGTTTCTACAGAAACACTGCATCACGGCTTGGATAATCTTCACCACTCTACAACCAACCCAACACTCAGAAAATTCTCGAAGATATCCGTCTGTTAAGACCGGTTAATGCCGCAATTCGCGCAATCTTTGCCCCAGATCTCCGCCTAATCCCAATGCCGTGCCTTGCTGCGACATTTGGGAAAGACGCGATGAGTGACCTTCAGACGATCGAAGACAGCCCGGAAGACACTGGGGAAGACACTGGGACCGCGACGGTTCTGACCGTATCGACACAGGCGGAGTTCAAGGCCGCGTGCTGGACGCTGGCGCAAAACGGCGGCGGCACAATAAAGCTCGAAGCGGGCGAAACCTACGCGCTGCAAATGAGCGATTACCTCGACACGATGGAAGACTCGCCGCTCACGATCACCTCGTCGGACCCGGACGATCCTGCGGTGCTGAGCTACGTGAACCTGCGCGAGCGCGAGAACATCACCTTCGACGGGGTCAAATTTGACGCCGCCTTCGGGGACGTGCCGGTCCACACGATGCTGCAGATCACCGATTGCGAGAACATCCGGATCATCAATTGCGACATGACCTCGAGTGCCGAGGGCGTTCTCGGGGTCGCGGGCGCCTTCACACCGGGCCTCAATCTTGCGACGGTGCGTAGCTCGGACGGGATCGTGTTCTCGGGCAACACCGCGACGGGGTTTCTGCAGGGGCTGACCGTGATGGACAGCTACGACACCACCGTCACCGGCAACGCGTTCTCGGGCTTTCAGGGCGACGGAATACGGATCGCCGGCGCGTCCGGCCTGCTGGTCGAAGGCAACCACATGCATGACTTCGTCGGCGCGGTATATGAGAAGAACCACCCGGATTTCATCCAAATCTGGGGCAGCAATATCGCGGTCAACAACGAGAACATCACCATCCGCGAGAACATTCTCGATACTGGTGATGGCCAAGCCTATCAGGGCATCTTTGGTCGCAACGAGGATCTGGCGAAAAACGGCTTCCTTTACGAGGGGCTCGTGGTCGAACACAACGTAATCTACTCGCCGTTCTGGGCCGGTATTTCGCTGTCGGACACGCTGGGCGCGGTGGTCCGCAACAACACGGTGATCAACAACCCCGATGCGCATATGACCCGGGCCGACGGCACCACCACGACCGGAACGATGAGCTCTTGGATCAAGGTGTCGGGGCAGGACGGCCTTGTCGAAAACAATATCGCGCACAACACTTGGGGCGCCGAGGACAACGCCGTTCTTGGAACGGCGGCAACCGGCGACGGCGCGGATGTCTACAGCCATTTCGTGAATATCGAGGCCGGCGGCTCGGGGGATATGCGCGACCTGATGCTGCGTCCTGACAGCCCGCTGAACGGTTCTGCCGGCAGCCGCCTGACGTGGTGGAGCGAGCCCGACGCGGGGCTTAGGGCCATTGCCGACGTCACGATCGATGCGGCGGACAAATCTGTCGTGCATCTGGATGCCGCACTGAGCCACGCAGCAGGCGGCGACCTTGCGGAAGCCTCCTTCGTCTGGAGCTTCGACGATGGCACCACGCTGACCGGGCGCAGCGTCTCGCATGACTTTGTCGCAGCCGGACGCCACAGCTACACGCTCACCGTCACCGATCGCGACGGCACCAGTGACAGCATCACGCGGACCGTGACGCTTGAGGATACCGTCACCCTCGACCTGCAGATCGGCGACGACGGACTGCAAGATCGCTCCAACTTCGATCTCGATCTTGCCATCGCCAGTTCCGTCGCCATCGAAGACGGCTGGATCGATCTTGGCGATCAGGCCCGCATCGGGATCAGCCGCTTCGAGCCCCGGCTGTTCGACCTCACCAGCCTGAATTACGAAATGACGCTGAAACCGGACGACGGGGCCTCGGGCGCGTTCCTGCACCAATACGGTACGCTCGGCGCCTCTCTGGATGAGGCGGGCCGGGTCACCTTCTACGTCTCTACCAGCAACGGGCTGTTCAAGGCGATCACGGAAGAGCCGATCTTTGCAGATGGCGAGGCGCATCACCTCAACCTCGTCTATAGCGATCAGGCGCAAATGGTCGGGATTTACGTCGATGGCGCGCTTGCCGCCAGCGCCGAAGCCTCCGGCATCACCGCACCGATGAAATTTTGGGGCCTGACCTTTGGGCACAGCTGGGGTGACGGGCTGGACACCTTGATGAAAGACGTCCGGCTGAGCACCGAAGCCCCGACAGGTGAGGTCATCGCCCGCAATTATGCCGAGCTTCGCGCCGCTGACATCGCCGCGGATTTCTGCCTCGAAGCCTCTGGCCATTCTGCGCTGCCCGAAGCGCTCGCCGAGGCTCTGGCCGGTTCGGAGAGTTTCGAGGTCGCCATCGACTTGAGCGCTGCCATGGATGAAACCGCGGGCCGACTGCTCTATCTCAGGGATTGCCTGTCGCTGGAGATCGCAGAAGACGGCTCCGTCACCTTTGCCCTGCAGACGTTGGAAAATGGCTGGAAAGCCATCACGTCGGGGCCGGTCGACCTGCACGATGGCACGACGCATCGGCTCTCGGTGGTCTACGACTCCGAGCTTGGGATCATGCAACTGCGCGACGATGGCGAGGTGATTGCGCAGGCCACCCACTTTGGTCAGACCCCCGCGTCAACAGTCGAGGGGCTGACCCTCGACCAGCTTTGCGTGCAAGGCACCGCGGATGTTCAGCTCAGCAATATCGAGATATGGAACACGGCGCGCATCGCATCGGCCCGAGACATCGCCGAAACCTTGGGAGCCAGCTACGATATCGCGCCACGCGACTGTGTCACAACCAGCGGAGACGGCGCCGCACCGACAGAGCCCCAGCCGCCGGAACCCGATGCGCTATTGTCGCTGAATTTCAATGATGGCACCTTCAGCGACGCAAGCCGACACCAGGTCACCGCATCCAACTTCGACACCGACAAATTCGTCTTTAGCGCCCATGAAGACGGAATGGCGCTGGAGATACAACGTGGCGATCACATAAGCCTCGACCGCGAGTTCGGCGAATTCTACGCCCGAGACAGTTTCGAATTTTCCTTCAGCCTCCGCAGCGACACGCCAAACGGAGAGAACGTTTTCGGCATCCACCATGCGATGAGCTTTCAGGTGCGCGGCGACGACGCGCGCTTCTGGATGAAGACCGAGCAGGGCACCTTCATCGTGCGCTCTGACGCCGACGTGCTGGCGGACAGGGAATGGCACGACGTGATCGTCAGCTACGATTCCGATGCCGGACGCCTCGCCCTAAGCATCGATGGCGCGGTCGTCGATCAGATCGAGGCCTCCGGCACTACATATGCGTTGCAGTACCACAGCTTCAAATTCGGAAATCAATGGGGATCTCAGGGTTTCGACGGTGGCATAGATAACTTTGTGATGCACGAGTCTCCGACCCAGATATCTTCTGGCGAAACCGACGCTCTGGCTGTCGCAGGCGCGAATGATTTCGACCTCGGCTGAGACCTGCCGCATGAAATATCTAGGACGCCAGACGCTCACTCAACGCTCATTCTGGCGGCCTATTCATTATCACAGTCCTTTCTTGGCAATATTCACCCAATATTAAGTAAACCTCTCCCTAACTGATGTTAAATTCTTGTAGAATTGGGGACTTGGGGCACTTGGAACTGTTTTATTTCCGCCATCCTGCGGGAAACTTCGGCGACGATATGAACGCTTGGATCTGGGACGCACTCCTCCCCGGGTGGCGCTCTTGGCCTTCGCCCGGCACGCTGATCGGGCTTGGCACCATCCTCAACAGCGAGCTTGAACTTCCCAAGGGTCCAAAGCTCGTCATCGGGGCCGGCACCGGCTATGGGCACTTGCCGGACGTTTCGGATGCCCGTCAGTGGGACATCCGCGCGCTGAGGGGGCCCCTGTCTGCGGACCGACTTGGCCTGCCCCGCGACAGGGGAATTGTCGATCCTGCCGTCATGCTGCCCCGTCTTGCAGTCTTCGCCAATATCACTCGCTCCGGCGACACGCCGATCTTTATCCCGCATCTGTCGGGACGCGATCGGCACGATTGGCCCGCGGTCTGCCGGAAAGCCGGACTGCGCTACGTCTCCCCCAGCGGTGCGGCGCACGACGTCATCCGCGAAATCGCCCGCGCCCCTTTGGTGCTCGCAGAGTCGATGCATGCAGCGATCATCGCCGACGCTTTCAGAACGCCGTGGATCGCGGTCTCGGTCTCGAACCTGATCAATCGCAGCAAATGGGCCGATTGGGCGGCCAGCCTTGAGATCGACCTCGACATTCACGATCTTTTCCCCGAATTCACCAGCGCAAGACGCAGGCTGCGGCGCGTATGGGCGCGTCCCGCGTCGGCTTTGGCCTCTGCCGCTTCGGCAGGCGCGAAGGCTCCCCCCGACAGCCCGCCCCGGCGCAGCGTTCCACGCCGCATGAAGCTTGCCTTGCGCATTGCCTACGAACAGCCGCTGATCGCTGCACGCCTACAGGCCGCCTGCAAGCGCGCCCCAACGCTCAGCGAACCAGTCGTCTTGCGGGAACGGCAGGACAGGTATCAGGCCACACTCGACGCGGTCATCGAAGACTACGCCCTCACAAGCTCGGCATGTCCGACCTGACGCGCAAGCTCTTCAAAGGCGCGGCTTGGCTCAGCGCAGCGCGGCTCTTGATCAATCTCGTCAAGGCCGGCTCGACCCTCGTGATCGCGTGGTTTATCTCCCCCGACGACTACGGGATCGTTGCGATTGCCGCGACGGTCTTGGTGATCCTGTCCTCGGTGACGGACATGCAACTGGGGGAGGCGCTGATCGGGACAAAGACCGCCGATGCCACACTGCTCCACACGGTCTGGACCCTCGGAGCCTTGCGCGGGCTTGCACTGTCCCTGGGAATGGCCGGGCTGGCGGTGCCCCTGGCGCATCTGTATGGAGACGAGCGGTTGGTCGCTGTCCTGCTGGTTCTGAGCGCACAGCCCTTCATCGCCGGGCTTGCCAGCCCACAAATGTTCCTACAGCAACGCCAGCTTAACTTCCGGTTCGAATTCGTGCTGACGGTGACGCAAAAGCTCTCTGGCGCGGCTGTGATGATCGGGCTGGCGGTTTCTCTGCGCAGCTATTGGGCGCTGATCATTGGATCGGTCTTCGAAGCGGCATTGGGCGTCGTGATTTCTTTCTTGCTGATCCGATACCGGCCTCGCCCATCGCTGCGTGCCTTCAGCGCGATCTGGGGGTTTTCGCTGTGGATGACGCTGAGCCAGTTGGACACCTCCGGAAACCACTGGCTGATTGATGATCATCGTGATTCACTGTCCGTAACGGGTGGAGGGGATCATGGCCAAGCAATCAGGGT